>NZ_JBANDC010000019.1:0-118529 GCF_038896935.1 Collimonas rhizosphaerae | reverse complement strand
GTCGATGTCGAAAGTGAAGTCACATTGCTGTTGGTTGTGCTCAGGCCGGTCGACAGCGAGCCGATGTTGCTGGCGTTCGTACTGATGCCGGTCGAAGTTGAGGTCGACAACGAACCCACATTGCTATTGGTCGTACTCAGACCCGTTGAGGTCGAGGTCGACAGCGAATTCACGCCGCTTTGCGCCGTGCTGATGCCAGTCGAAGTCGACGTTGACAGCGACGTCACGTTGCTGTTGGTCGTACTCAGACCCGTCGAAGTCGACGTTGACAGCGACGTCACGTTGCTGTTGGTCGTACTCAGGCCGGTCGACAGCGAATTTACGCCGCTCTGTGTCGTGCTGATGCCGGTCGAGGTCGATGTCGAAAGTGAAGTCACATTGCTGTTGGTTGTGCTCAGGCCGGTCGACAGCGAGCCGATGTTGCTGGCGTTCGTACTGATGCCGGTCGAAGTCGAGGTCGACAGCGATGACACGCTGCTATTGGTCGTGCTCAAGCCGGTTGACAGTGAAGTGATGCCCGTCGACGCCGAAGTGGACAAAGACGACAACTGACCGTAGTTCACAGCATCGGTTGGATTCACGCCGGCAGCCACATTGGTAAGGGTCACTGGCGTTGTCGCACCAACCCCTCCCAAAGTAACGCTGGTGTGACCAGGGTTGTCATATTGAACAGAATTAGCAACTCCTGTCGACAGTGATGCAATGCCGGTCGAGGTCGACGTTGACAACGACGTCACGTTGCTGTTGGTTGTGCTCAGGCCGGTCGACAGCGAGCCGATGTTGCTGGCGTTCGTACTGATGCCGGTCGAAGTCGACGTTGACAGCGATGACACGCTGCTATTGGCCGTACTCAGCCCAGTCGAGGTCGACGTTGACAGCGACGTCACGTTGCTGTTGGTTGTGCTCAAACCCGTAGACAGCGAATTCACGCCGCTTTGCGCCGTGCTGATACCGGTCGAGGTTGAAGTAGACAGCGAAGCCACATTGCTATTGGCCGTGCTCAGCCCCGTCGAGGTCGAAGTTGACAGCGACGTTACGTTGCTGTTGGTCGTACTCAGGCCGGTCGACAGCGAACCGATATTGCTGGCGTTCGTGCTGATGCCGGTCGAAGTCGACGTTGACAGTGAAGTCACATTGCTGTTGGTTGTGCTCAGCCCTGTCGACAACGAGCCGATGTTGCTCGCGTTCGTACTGATGCCCGTCGAAGTTGAGGTCGAAAGCGATGATACACTGCTATTGGTCATGCTCAGACCGGTTGAGGTCGAAGTCGACAACGATGTGACGTTGCTGTTGGTCGTGCTCAAGCCGGTCGACAATGAGCCCACATTGCTGTTCGTAGTGCTCAAACCAGTAGAAGTCGATGTGGACAACGACGAGACACTGCTATTAGTCGTGCTCAGACCAGTGGAAGTCGATGTGGACAACGACGAGACACTGCTATTGGTCGTGCTCAGCCCCGTCGACAACGAACCGATGTTGCTCGCGTTCGTACTGATGCCCGTCGAAGTCGAGGTTGACAGCGATGACACACTGCTATTGGTCGTGCTCAGACCGGTTGAGGTCGAAGTCGACAACGATGTGACGTTGCTGTTGGTCGTGCTCAAGCCGGTCGACAATGAACCCACATTGCTGTTCGTTGTGCTCAGGCCGGTCGACAGCGAATTCACGCCGCTTTGCGCCGTGCTGATGCCGGTCGAGGTCGATGTCGACAATGAAGTCACATTGCTGTTGGTTGTGCTCAGCCCCGTCGACAACGAACCGATGTTGCTCGCGTTCGTACTGATGCCCGTCGAAGTCGAGGTTGACAGTGATGACACACTGCTATTGGTCGTGCTCAGACCCGTTGACGTCGAAGTCGACAACGATGTCACGTTACTGTTGGTTGTGCTCAAGCCTGTCGACAGCGAACCGATGTTGCTGGCATTCGTGCTAATGCCCGTCGAGGTTGAGGTCGACAGCGAATTCACCCCACTTTGCGTTGTGCTGATACCCGTCGAGGTCGAGGTCGACAGCGACGACACGTTGCTGTTGGTTGAGCTCAAGCCAGTCGACAATGAACCCACATTGCTGTTCGTGGTGCTTAAACCAGTAGAAGTCGATGTGGAGAGCGACGAGACACTGCTATTAGTCGTGCTCAGACCAGTGGAAGTCGATGTGGACAACGACGAGACACTGCTATTGGTCGTGCTCAGGCCGCTCGATGTCGATGTCGACAGCGATGCGATGCCAGTTGACGTGGACGTCGACAACGACGCCACATTGCTATTCGTTGTACTCAGACCTGCAGATGTCGAGGTCGACAGCGACGACACGTTGCTGTTGGTTGTGCTCAGGCCGGTCGAAGTTGATGTCGACAGCGATGCGATGCCAGTTGACGTGGATGTCGACAGCGACGCCACATTGCTATTAGTGGTACTCAGACCCGTAGATGTCGAGGTGGAAAGCGACGAAACATTGCTGTTGGTCGTGCTCAGCCCCGTGGAAGTCGAGGTCGACAACGATGCGATGCCGGTTGACGTGGACGTCGACAGTGACGCCACATTGCTGTTGGTCGTACTCAGACCAGTGGAAGTCGAGGTCGACAACGACGAAACATTGCTATTCGTTGTACTCAAGCCAGTCGAGGTCGATGTCGACAGCGAGCTTAACTGGCTGAAATTTACGCCGTCAGTCGGAGCTGTTCCGGCCAGGACATTAGTCAGCTTATTGTTCGCCAGGCTAGCCCCGCTGGAGAACGTCGCAAGGCCACTACTCGAAAAGGTCCCGGTCACAGCCGAGTTACCTTTTAAATTTATGCCGGTAGGACCGTAAAGTGTAATACTTCCAGCTGAATTGTTCCCCGTTTGGCCAATATACATATACGCCGACGTAGCGCTAGCCGTCCCGCCATTTCCCGAATTATTTTCAGAGATAATTACCCCCGTTCCTTGTGTACCAGAAGGGCCGCAATTTCCTTCGCCAGCTGCACCCGCATCATTCATACCCTGCCAACCCGCCGCTGTCACCCCTAACAAAGTCCAAGAGTTAAGGCTCGTGCCGGCACAATTTCCTATATAGCCAGCCCACGCTATATCTGTAAAAAATCCGAATAAAAAAATAACAGAAATATTCTTAGCAATGGTCTTTACAGAAAAATTCCGCCCCGCCGTTTCGGATAATTTTCTGACCTGTGACACCGAGGTATTGCTCTTCCCCTTGCCAGCATTTTTTGCCGATTCCCCCACCACACAATAATCACCAGAGGTTTTATTCCAGATGACTCGATAAACTTTGTTCATTTTTATATCTCCCAACAATCGTCAATTCAATTCAGGCATATGAAATTTGCTCGACACAAGCACCTATATCTGACTTGTTGAAATCGAGATAATCGCGTCATGAAGCATTAAATTCGCGAGCAACACATTCAATAACTGATAATGTAGGCGGCTTTTTCGGAGTTGCGACCTCGCCCAACAATGCTTAACGAAACCATCAGGAAGGCGTAAGCATTTGTTGTTTTTGCATTGGATAAGATAAGAAAATTGACCTGCTGAAAAAGCCGCCACATTGAAAACGCCATGCAAAAGACAAATGCGCTTTTGTCGAAAGCGCATCCGGATGGATTGTGCAAAGGGGGTATCGAGGACTTATCCAGCAATGCGGGAAGACAGCCCGAGGCGGGTTATAAACACCCAACTGCCACTGGCGAAAATATTCTTGTCATCGGAGAAATAGCCATCCGCGACAGGCATCGCATGGCCTAGACAATCACGGACCGTCCGCGAATCGCGTATTGGATAGTGATTAACCCGAAAATATGCGCGCAAGAATGGCGGGGTATTCCGGACACTCCTTAAGTGCCGAATTTTCGACAAAGCTCAGCAAAATCGGCAGATGGCCACAACCGGCATGCGTAGCCTCTTTCACCCTGAGCACCGCTGCGTCAACCAGATCGAGGGCTATCAGGGCCGCCAGATGCGTTACCCGGATGCCGGCGCTGGCAGACGCCTGCGCATCAATCAATTCCAAGGCGGCTGCCCTGTCGCCACATCGCGCAAGCACATAGGAAATAGTTCCCGCAGCGTAGATCCAGGACGAACGGCTTAAGGTAATCTGCCTCGCGGCGTGCGCCAGTTCCGGCTGAGGATCCACAAACGCCAGCATGCCCAGCAAATACAGATAGACTTGCTGGCTGTCTGGATGGATGCGATACGCCTCGCGCGCGTGCTCGACCATGTCGATGACGCTGGCGCCGGCAGCGGCAAGGGCCCGCGCATGCATGATCGACTGCTCGGGCGAAAAGGGATTCAGTTCGACGGCGGAGCGAAACGCCATGACGGCGCAGGGTGTTGCGCCAGTCGCGAGCAGGTGCAAGCCATAATTGAAATGCGTGGAAGGATTTTCCGGCGCCAGAAGCAACGCTTGCTCATGCATGAGCAGGGCTTCATCAAACTGCCACTTGCCGTCGAGAAGATAAGCCTTTTGTGACTGCAAATCCGATGCGCCAGGCTCGGTGCGCTCGATAGAAGCCAGTATTTCCAGCGCTTCGTCAATCGCCCTCGGGCAGCCAGGCATCCCGTTGATCGCACGATTGGCCATGCATTGGACCAATACCAGTTTCGCCGGAATGTAATCAGGGGCTTGAGAGACGACATCGTTGATGATCGATTCGGCTCGGTCATAGGCAGCTGGCGAATGATTCTGGAGAATTTGTTGCGCGTAGAGGCAGGCAGCCGTTATTGAAGGATGCACCTTGGCCGCGGCGGATTGGCGGCCGCGGTCCGATAGCAACCGGGCCGAGGCGTCCACAGTCTCCGGCAGGATGGTCAGGCGATATCCGAGCCCATACAATGAATCGATTTTTATCATGCCGATATGCGAGAGCACCCGCCGTAGCTGCGCCATGCAACGCGCGAGACTTTCATTCGACATCCGCCCATTCCATACATGCAGGGCAAAATCCTTCTTTGACACCGACTTCGGCCAGGCGCTCAGCAAAAGACTTAATGCCCCTCTCTCCTTAGGCGGCAAATCGAGTATCGCATTGTTATAAGCCACAAATCCATGCTGATCGACTGTAAATCCAACGGATTCGGGAGCAATGCCCGGAGTGTGACGATGCCAGTGTTGCATTTTTCTTCTTATAAAATTCGAAAACAACTATCGCCTTATCTCCAGCTGCCTGACATTCCCCCAACCACGATCATCGCCAGGTTCAACGACACGGGGCTCAATCAGGTAAACAATATTGAAGGCCGTTTTATATTCAATATTTTTTGAATTGATTTAACCAGGAAAAATTATCTTTTCTTCCCTGCCCTGCCAAGCTTCTTGCAATGCTATATGCACTTTGATCCTTTGTAACGACAATGCGCACTGCCTTGCAAAATCATCATAAAGACATAATCATTGGTTGCGAGGTAACCACGATCCTCATGACTCATGCAGGCTGTTCCAGTCGGCACGGCGTTGCCTGCTTTCTTCCAGCACATCCTCAAGCATTCGGCGCGCCTCGACTTTTTTTCTCGCCATGGCTAGGCATGTATCCCTGGCCGCAGGTCCGCAAATGTCAGTACCGATTCCTTCATCGGCAACCTGAAATTCAGCCATCAATTTCTCCAAAAATTTTCAAATCAGCCTACATGGAAATTCAGCCTCTTTCGCCCGGCATCAAAGATTCATGCCCCCATTGTCTTTAAGTGGCCCTACCAATGACAGCCAGGTCACGCCGGCCTCACTTTCATTATATTTTTCCAAGCCCCTTCTCAGCGAATTTACTGAGGCTGCATAAATTTCACGTTCAACTTTCCTGGTCTTTCTTCTGACAGCATCTTCTGTTTGCTGATCGGCATATTCGGCAATCTTCTCCATTGCGATACGCAGTTCCCCCTGGCCATCCAGGTCCTGCACTATCTGGCGCCAGAAGCCGCTTTGGTTCCACCGTCTAAACCGCATATAAATGGCATTCCATCCTCCGAATTCGGATGATAATTCGCTCCAGCAGCGACGATCGGAGACATGCAAAAGCACGGCCTCGATAAATAACCGGTTATTGCGCCCGCTTACTCCCGGCGCGCCTTTCTTACCAAGCAACAACGGTTCTAATTTTTCCCACTGATCATCCCGAAGAATCATGATTAACGCCCATCAAATAAGAGATTTGACCCAACTGCCGCGCAGCCGGCATTGAATGGAATATAGGTGATTATTTTCTTCGTGTGACATACGAAAACAATGATTAACGAAATCATCAAGAAGACGTCATCATTTGTGGCATCTGCGAACCAGGAGAAGATGTGACGCGAAGATCGTTTTCGAAAAGCAACGAAAAGAATGAAATGCGTGCCGGCAGGCAAGAGTCTGACCAAACGATATGGAAATTGACAACCATTGTGAAAGCACGCACAAACGAATGGACTGCAAGCGCCTTGATCTCTAGGATGAACGACTCGACTACCACGGGTTATAAGTCATATGGAAATGATCACGGACGACAAAGTGCTCGACGAACGCGTCGATGAAATCTTGAAGCTGGCAGCGCTTACGCTTTACGGTGCGAATGTCATCGGCCAGGTGCATGTTGTCATCAACGGAGTTTGCCGCTATCTCATCCTGGAAAAAGCAGGTGATCCGGAATCCAATTTATTGGCTTTCAAAAATCGGTTAACGACCTTGAGCAATCTCACGCATCCCAGCCTGCCGGCTTACAAGAAAACCATCGACTACGCGGCATCGTTGATCGTTATAGAGGCGCCTTGATTTCTTCAGGCAGAAAACCAAGGGCATCGTCCGTTACGAAAGACCGCGCTTTCGAATATTGGCGACTAGTCTTTCCGGAAGAAATGGCGACGGCAGCTCCAGCGCCGGAAAATATGGCGTCAATGTTCTTTCATTGCGCCGTTGCTCACTTCGCAGGCACGCGGCCAAATACCTTGGCGTGTACCTCAGCGTAATCCGGATGTTGTTTCAGCGCCGCGCATTCCGGAACGCTGAGTGAAAAAGGCAGGACGCCAAATCCGGTTTCAGCGGCCGCCCTCACCTTCGCCATTCCTTCGTCAAGCATGCCCATGGCAGTTAACGCCGCCAGGTGTATGCCATGGACACTGCTGTGCTTCTCAATGATTTCCAGCGCCCCGGCATGGTCGCCGCAACGCGCAAGTATGTATGCCACGGCCCTCGACGAGAGAGCGTGCGCATAGCGGTTCTTTTCCACGAAATGACGTGCGGCATGGGCGACTTCCGGTTGCGGGTCCACCCAGGCTAGCGTGTAGAGCAGATTCACATAAGTCGAGGGACTATCCGGATGAGATGAATATGCGCTTCGCGCGTGAACCAGCACTTCGGCCGGATCCATATTTGCACAAGCGTAGGCACGTACCAGTCCGACGGCCATATTCGGGGAGAATGGATTGAGCTGGACGGCAGAATGCAAAGCACTGACTGCCTCGGACGGAGCATTGCTGGTCAGTAGATGAAAACCATAACGATAATAGGCGACGTCATCGTCGGGCGACATTTGCAACGCCTGTTCGTGCGCGCCCCTGGCTTCATCGAAATGCCACTTGCAATCGAGGAGGTAGCCTATCTGCGACTGCAGGCCTTGCAAATACGGCTCGGCTTCTTGAACGAACCTTAACTGGCCAAGGGCATCGTCGATTTGCGAGCGCTGTATATTCCCGTCAAAAAACGCCCTCTCGGCTACGTATTGCGCGAGCAGGAGCTTGGCCACCATATAGTCGGGGGCCTTGGCGATGACATTTTTGAGTATGGCTTCCGCTTGGGAAAAGGCATCCAACGACCGGCGTTCCAGTAATTGCCGGGCGTGGATGCAAGCCTCTACCAGCGCTGCATGGGGCTTTACCGCATCGGATTTGCGTGGAGGAATTGTCGCCGGCACAACGGATAATCGCCGCACTTTGTCCGACAAAATCGTCAGACGATAACCCTGGCCATAAAAGGAATCGATCTGCGCGACGCCAATATTGGAGAGGCCTCGGCGCAGTTGCGTAATACAGCGCGCCAAACTTTCATCCGACATGCGCCCTGCCCAGACATTTTTTGAAAAGTCTTCTTTTAAAACGACTTTAGGCCAGGCATTGAGCAACAGACGGAAAGCGCCGCGTTCCTTGGGCGGTAAAAACAGGAGCGAGTTTTTGTAAGAAACAAAACCATCCCGGTCTATATCGAATCCGGCTGATACGGGATCTATATCGGCAAGTGCGCCTGATGAGTTATGCATTTCGAGTGATCCAAAATATTTCATGCGATTTTTGCAATCGACAGCCAAATTTGCATCACTCATATTCTATCGACTATGCAGTGCTGGTTGTTGCATTTCCCCTTGGAATTTTCACGATAGCGCGACTTTCCTCGCAATGGCTCCCCACATGGGTAGAAACGCAGGTAGCCGAAACCGAAACGTTATATACAAATTGCCGCTAAATTTGTTTTCCGGGCATGCGGGAAAATACTTTCGCATGTACCTGGGGATAGTCAGGGTGTTGTTTCAGTGCAGAGTTTTCAGGAACATTGAGTAAAAAGGGCAAGACGCCAAATCCGGTTTCAGCAGCAGCTTTCACTTTTATCATTGCCTCGTCCAGCATTCCCATTGCAACCAAAGCCGCCAGGTGTATCCCATGGACACTGCTATGCTTTTCAATGACTTCCAGCGCCCCGGCATGGTCGCCGCAACGCGCAAGTACGTATGCCACGGCCCTCGACGTCAGGGCGTGCGCATAGCGGTTCTTTTGTACGAAATGACGTGCGGCATGGGCGACTTCCGGTTGCGGATCCACCCAGGCTAGCGTGTAGAGCAGATTCACGTATGTCCAAGGACTATCCGGATGAGATGAATATGCGCTTCGTGCTTGCGCTAATACTTCGGCTGGATCCATGTTTGCGCAAGCGCAGGCACGCACCAGCATAGTGGCAATGTTCGGTGAGAACGGATTGAGTTGAGCCGCGAAACGGAAAGCGTCGACGGCTTCGGATGAGGCATTGGTGTAGATCAGATGATAACCGTAGCGATAATAGGCGACGTCATCGTCGGGCGACATTTGCAAGGCCTGTTCGTGTGCGCCCCTAGCCTCATCAAAATGCCACTTGCAATCAAGAAGATGGCCTGTCAGTGATTGCAAACCTTGCAGATACGGCTCGGCCTCTTGGACATGTCTTAACAGGCCAAGGGCATCGTCAATTTGGGAGCGCTGTATATTCGCATCAAAAAAACCCCGCTCGGCCACGTATTGTGCGAGCAGGAGCTTGGCCATCATATAGTCGGGAGCCTTGACGATGACATTTTTGAGTATAGCTTCCGCTTGGGAAAAGGCGTCCTGCGAACGACGTTCAAGTAGTTGCCGGGCGTGGATGCAAGCCTCGACCAGCGCTGCATGGGGTTTTACCGCATCGGATTTGTGTGGAGGAACCGTCGCCGGCGCGCCTGACAAGCGCCGCACTTTATCCGACAGAATCGCCAGGCGATAACCTTGGCCATAAAAGGAATCGATCTGCACGACGCCAAGACTGGAGAGAGCTCGGCGCAATTGCGTAATACAGCGCGCCAAACTTTCGTCTGACATGCGCCCTGCCCAGACATTTTTTGAAAAATCTTCTTTTGAAACGATTTTCGGCCAGGCATTGAGCAACAGACGGAAAGCGCCGCGTTCCTTGGGCGGTAAAAACAGGAGCGAGTTTTTGTAAGAAACAAAACCATCCCGGTCTGTAGCGAATCCGGCTGACACGGGATCTATATCGGCAAGTGCGCCTGATGAGTTATGCATTTCGAGTGATCCAAAATATTTCATGCAATTTTTGCAATCATCGACAGCCAAATTTGCATCACTCATATTCTATCGACTATGCAGTGCCGATTGTTACATTTCCCCTTGGAATTTGCACGATAACTGGACTTCCCTCGCAATGGCTTCCCACATGGCCGGCCGCAATTCTTGCCCACAGCTTATCGTAGGCAATATCATCGTCAATCGTCAGGCATTTCAGCCTGTCAATGAGGTTGTGACGCAAGAATAGCGGCGGCACGCTTTTCCACGGACTCGGCGCTTTCTTCTCTTCCTGTCTGGCGGTACACCAAGGCCAACTGACTGAGCGTGTTGACGACATCCGGATGATCTTGACCAAGTATCCGCTCCCTTATCGCCAGTGTTCGCTTGAGAAACGACTCGGCCAGCGTGTATTGTTTCTGGGTGGAATATAGCCACCCTAGATTACTCATTATTCCCGCAATATCCAGAGGGAGCGAGGCGGCAGTTCCCTGGATGACTTGGAGAGCTGTCTTTTCCGCGGCGATAGCGGCGGAAAACTGTCCTTGCCGGCTCAGTGCCACGGCCTGGTTATTCAAGTTTCCCCAGTTGTCTTCTTGTGCGTATGCCAGCAGGTTTCCGCCAAATGCCAGCAAAAGCAGCAGCAGCGGTTTCGTCGCTATTTTCATGAAATTATCAACTCCCTCTATCCATTCATTCCAAACCGGCTATATTTTTGACCATGCAATTGGCACTGGCCTTAAAACCCAGGAATAGCTGACTTGTACCTCACTCCGGTAAGTGGGCCTCGTATAGTTCATTGAAAACAATGTAGGCGCTGCAGGAAAGACAGATGAGCGGCCGTCAGTGGCTAGCTCCGGCTCTTGTGGCGCAGGTTTGCTTGCCGTCTTCGATGTTTTCATGCGGGATGCGGTTTCTTGAGTCATTGCTTGATAAGAGGAAGCTCAAACCATGCTTTTGCAACGTCCAAACGGATCATGGCAGTGAAGAATCGGAGGATCGTTGCTCGCATTTGCGATAGCATTTTCAGCCAAGATTTCCTTGATCGTTGTTACAGAAACGGCATATCTGTTGGCCAGCATCCGAGTAGGCGCAATGCTGCCGGCGTTGACCAGCGCCACATGTTCGGCCTTTAACGCCGCATGGCTCCATGTTCCGTCCTGGTCCCTGGCTGTGCCGGGTTTTTTAGTGATTTGCATATTCGACAGCTTTCTATGCCGGAAATTTCAAAAAAATCATTGTGTCCCGTCTTGCTTTTGTTACGGCATCGCACAGCATTTGACGACACGGATATGGCAACGGAGTGGCGACAGTCGGCAACTGCCCAGAGCTCATGAATGACAATCAGCGGAGCTGCGTACTCCAGAAAGCTGAATTGCCATAGGAATGATTTATAGGGATATTAGGGACAGGCAAGCAGCCTGTCTATTGGCTTGCATGGCATTTCACAAGAGTTTTCAAATCCATCATGAATAAGTAAATATTGAGCCGCATCAAATACAACAGGATGCCAATTATTTTCCGAATGGAATTGGCCAGGATTTATCGTATCCTGGTTCGTAACGTCAGAAAGTCGAAACGGATCAGCACCCAGTCAAAAGGCAATGAAAATGTGTCGTCAGTTATCGGATCGGCCTGGATTTACAAAGATATTGATAGGGCAAAGCCAGAGCAATCTCGGCTACCATGACTCGCCGGCCTGCGACGCGCTGTACGACAAAGCCGTCGCCTTGCCGCCAGGTCCTGAGCGCAATCAGATCTACCTGCAGATGAATCGCCAGATCGAAGCAGACTCGGCCCTGGTGCTGAAAACCACTCGCATCCGCAGCTGGCTGGCGCGGCCATGGGTCAAGGATTTAAAGAAACACCCGATCCTGCACGCTAAATGGCAGTACATCGATGTCGTCAAGCATTGACTGGGTCGCCGCCGGTACGTTTCTGATCCAAGGCGGATCCGTTTCAGACGCAAATTTGTTATGGGGGGCAGTTCAGGGCAGTTGGTTCAATATTTCCACCTGAGATAGAGAGCCACTGCCACCGGGATCAAAAATACCGCAAGGAAAATGGGCAGTTCGTCCGCCACCGGATAACCGGCCCGGGCCACCCCGAACCACAGGTTCGCCGCCGCTCCGAACAGCCACAACACAATGAACGCCAGGACCGAAGCACCGATGGCGCCAGGTCCGCCGAGCATGCGCCCTACGCCGAGGCAGATAGCCAGCAATAGCAGGCCGGATGCGATCACCTTAACGGTATGCATGCGATATTTCCTTTTTGTTCAAGGCTTCAGAATCTCGGAATAGAATTGCACCCCGCGCCGTAAATGCCGGTCGAAATCGAAACCCTGGCGTATCATCTCGTTGAAATCCTCCAGCCGGATCTCCATCACGTAGCTATCGGCGCTAGCCATCAGGCGCGAAGCAACGGCAGCAGTGTGCACCGTGTCAGCGCCGTACCAGTTGCCTGGATCTGCGTGGCCGACCGGGTATGTGCGACTGCCGGCTTCGATTTTCCAGCCGCCGTCCAACAGCACCCAGAAACTGCCGGGATCGCTGTCGCTGCGGGCAATCAGGTTGCCCTTGGCGGCTTCCCACTCCTTCGAATGGTCGATGACCCATTGCAGCTGCTTGCGGTTAAGGCCTGTGAAGAATGGCGTCTTGGCCAGCAGGTGCAGATAGGTGATGGATGGTTTCATATTGCCTCCTTGCGATGCCAATGCGGCGATTTTCGGACTGGCCGCCGCTGCCATTGGCGGCGGCGGATGCTGCTCGACTTGCAGATCCGCGTTCAAGCATTCACCCGCGGACTGAGCAGGTATTCCGGGCCGATGCCGCGTGATGCCACCGCGACGATCGCTGCGTGTTGATTTGTGTTGTTCACTTGAAATTCCTTGATGCTGGTTTTTAGCGCTGCCGAAGCCGCTTCGTCACTTCCGATGAATCTGTCGTGCAAAGCAGTGGCACATCATGCCGGTAAATTTATCGGACATAAACCACCCGAAACTGATTTCACAATTCAGCAACCACCAACAATCGCCATAACCCCCGCACGCGGAAAGCCCCTGATGTTTCAGGTATCTGATTTCAGGAACACGGCGCGCTATTTTGCTGCGCCCTGGAGCACGGCAAACTTGCCGCCGCGCATACCGACAATTTGCATCGCCGTATGTGCGTGATTATTTTTATCCATGGTGAAGGTTCCGCCAGAAAGAGACGGCATCGTGCTTGCTTTCAACGCTGCCTGGATAGCCTGCGGAGCGTCGGAGCCGGCACGGCCAATTGCGTCGGCGATCAGTTTTGTCGCCTCGTACGCGAAGAACGCGCGCTGCGTTGGCGCAATGCCATATTTGTCTTGATAAGCGCGAACAAAGACTGCCACCTCCGGGACCAGCGGCGTGAACACGGATATTCCCGACGCTTTCTCAAATTCAGGCGAAGCCAGGAATTTGGGAGAAAGCGTGGTTGCGGCAACCGCAAAATCAATGCGTCCGGCCAAGGGAATTTTTCCGCCGCTTTGCTCATAGGCGCGGAGAAATGCGGCGCTTGAACTGGTCACCACTGTAAGGATACGGTCCGGGGCAGGCGCCGCAAGCTTTGCAACGACATCGTCGATGTCCGTTGCACCACTCTTGATTACTTGCGTGGCGACGGCGGCAATTCCCGATTCCGCGGCAGCCGATTCCATGGCGTGCGCGTTTGCCAGGCTGAAGGCATTGTCGTCCGCGACAATCGCCACGCTGCGCACGTTCTGCGATTTCAGCCAGCGGATCGTAGCTGTTGCGATGTCCAATTCTGACGGATTGGTTTTGAAAACATACTCGAAACCGCCAATCCCGGCGGCGGCAACGAATTCCTGCCCGGCGGAGATGTCGATCACAAATGGAATCCGTGCCGCGTTTGCGATCGGCATCACTGCTTTTGTGACAGGGGTTGCCAAGGCGCCCAAGAGTACCGAGACATGCTGTTGTTCAATAAGGCGCCGTGCGGCAGCAATTCCGGTTGCAGGATCCGCAGAGTTATCGGCGTAGCTCGCTTCCACCTGGCGGCCAAGCACTCCGCCGGACCTGTTGATTTCGGTTAACGCCAGTTCGACGCCATACTGTTCGCTTTGCCCGCGATCAGCGTTTGGCCCGCTCAGGATGGTTGTCACGCCAATCCGTATCGGAGGGGCGCCGAACGCGGGCGCTCCCGCAAACACGCAGCACAATGCCAGCAAGCTCAACAAAAATTTCATTTCCAACTCCCTGTTTCAGTTTTTCCTTAGCGGAAAATTGCAATTACCCCAGATACCGGCGAATTTAGCTGGCGGCGAGCTAAGCGGCATAGACCGCGCGGCGCAGCGCCATCGGAAAATTGCCCGTCATTCCAGCGACAGCCGTATTCGTCAGCACGACGACGGAGAGCTTCTCAACCGGATCCACCCAAAAATTGCTGCCGTACACCCCAGACCAGCTCCAGGCGCCTTTGGACAAGGGCGACTTCGCCGCAGCCGGGTCTTCCAGCACCGCCACGCCAAGTCCCCAGCCGAAACCGGCGCCGGCGGTCAGCCTGCCTATGGCGTTGGTGGTCATCGCGGTCGCGGTTTCCGGGCGAATAACGCCCGCCCCGCCGGTGCGGATTGCCTCAGCGAAGCGCAGGTAATCGCGGGCGCGGCCCACCATGCCCACCCCTCCCGAAGGAAACGCCTTGGGATCAAAGGCCCGCGCAGGCGCGTAGACAATCTCGCTTTGCCCGAACTTGAGCGCAAAGGAGTCCGTCATCCGAGCCGGCTGCGGAACCGCATCGCCGTATGGCGTGGCCAGCAGTTTGCCGGCTGGAGCGACGAACCTGACGCTCGACATGCCCAGCGGACCGGTGACGATGCTGCGCACGGCTTCCGCCAATGTCATGCCGGCCGCGCGCTCAATGACGGCGCCGAGCACGTCGATGGCAATCGAATAGTGCCAGCTGGCGCCGGGTTCGTAGAGCAGGGGCGCTGCCGAGAGCCGCCGAAGATTTTCTTCGAGCGTCAGGCCGGACGCATCCAGTCCATCGGACACGCCCAGGCGATGGTAAGGACCATCCGGGGCTTCCAGGAAGCCGTAGGTCAGGCCCGCGCTATGCGTCAGCAGATGTTTCACCGTGATGGCCGGTTCCCGCCCGTCGGCCAGCTTCGGCCGAAACCAGGGGAGCCAGCGCGTCACCGGGTCTTCAAGCTTGAGCTGGCCGCGGTCGGCCAGCGCCAAGGCAGTCACGCAGACGATCGGCTTGGTCATCGATGCCAGCCGGCAGATTTCGTCGATTGTCATCAGGCGCTCCCCTTCCCGGTCGGCGAAGCCGGCGGCGCGCTGATAGACGACCTTGCCATCTTTCGCGGCAATCACCGTGGCGCCCACAATCGCGCCGCTGCCGACTGCGTCCTGGATAACCCCGTCCAGTGCATTTGCGCGGTCCCACGGAGACGCCGTCTTGAACAATGCGCGTTCAACGCTCCATGCGGGGCGTGTGACTGCAGCGGCCAGCGCGCCGATAGCGGCCGTGGCGAGCAGGTCTCGCCGCGACAGTTTCAAAGGGCGCGCATCCCTGGATGATGAGTTCATTTCCTGTTCCTGTATGCCAAACGGTTAATGCAGACCAGCCCTCAGGTTACATTCCCACCTGGCGACTGATAATATGGTGAATAATATTTTCAGTTCATACCAGGGGTGTTAAATAACCATGCTCGACCGCATAACAGGAATGCAGGTTTTTTCTCGCGCCGCCCGGGCAGGAAGCCTTTCCGCCGCTGCGCGTCAACTGATGCTGTCGCCGGCGATGGCCACCAAACACGTGGATGCGCTGGAGGAGCGCCTCGGGGTGCGATTATTCCACCGCAGCACACGCAAGCTGACGCTGACCGAAGCCGGACAGCAGTACCTGGAGGTGTGCAACCGATTGCTGCCCGACCTGGAAGAAGTGGAAGCGGCGATTACATCGCAGCGCCTGGAAGCTACGGGGCTGCTCCGGCTCAATACCCCGCTGTCATTCGGCGTGCGTTACATAGCGCCGCTCTTGCCGGCCTTTAACCAGCAGCATCCAAGAGTCGCCGTGGATCTCGGATTGAATGATCGCGTGGTCGACCTGATCGAAGAAGGCTGGGACCTGACGATCCGGGTGGGGCCGTTAAAAGACAGCCGCCTGGTATCCAGGAAACTGGCGGACAGCGCCATGGTCGTTTGCGCAGCTCCCGGCTATTGGGCACTGCATGGACGTCCGAAGCTCTGGTCTGAGCTGCAAGCCCACAATTGCCTCAGCTTCACGCTGTCCAACCTGTCGCGCCCGGACGTGTGGCATTTCGGCAAGGCAGGAGAGCGGCGCGTCGCCGTGAAGGGAACTTTGCGCACCAACAATGGCGACGCACTGGTCGCGGCCGCCGTTGCCGGGCTTGGCGTTCTTTACGAACCGGAATTCATCGTCGCCGACGCCATCCGGCGCGGCGAACTGGAGCTGGTCACGCTCGATGCCGTCAGCGCAGATCTCGGCGGCATACATCTGGTCCGCTCGTCGGACCGGGCGCCGCCGGCAAAGGTGCGTGCCATGACTGACTTCCTTCTCGCCGCATTCAATGCCAATCCGCCCTGGAAGATAAGCTGACATCTCGCACCCTGCCCGCCCCGGCTTCCCTATATGAACCGGATGCCAATCATCTGCCTGGCATTTCGCATTTATCCCGTAACATGGACCAGCACCTTGCCGACGGAATGTCCCGACGCAACATGGTCAAGCGCGCTACGTGCCTGCGCAAAGGGATATACGGTATCAACGACCGCTTTCAGCTGCCCGCCTGCCGCCAGCAAAGCGATCCCGTGCAATGTTGCCGCATTGTTGGCAAGCGGCGCAAAGGCGCCGCGGATCTCGCCGCGATTTCCTATCACGCGATCGATCAGTGAAACCAGGACGCCACCAGGCTTGATGACACTCCACGAGCGTTCCTGCGTTGCGCCGCCGATTGGATCCAGCACTATGTCGACGCCTGCCACGCGCTGCGTAAAATCGTCTTTCTTATAGTCGATTACTTCATCCGCTCCCAAACTCCTGATCAATGCATGATTCTCCAGCGACGCAGTAGCAATCACGTATGCGCCGGCCAGCTTTGCCAGCTGCACCGCGAACGAACCCACGCCGCCGGATGCTGCATGGATCAGGACTTTTTGTTTGGCGCCCAGGCCTCCTATGTCGAACAACGCAAGCCATGCCGTACCGGCCGCCGTAGGCAACGCCGCCGCAACCTTGAAATCAACAGCCTCCGGGATCGGGCACAAGCCGTGCTCAGGGGCGATAGCGTATTCGGCGAACGCCCCGCCAACCCGCGCATCAAGGCGGCCGAACACCCTGTCTCCGCGTTTGAAACGTCGAACCAGCTCGCCAGTCGCCTCGACGGTTCCTGAGATATCGGTCCCGACGGTATAAGGGAAATTCAAAGGGAAGACGGCGGCCATCCGGCCGGATAGCAACTTGAGGTCGAGAGGATTTGCACCGGCAAACCCTATCCGCACGCGCACTTCGTGCGGTCCTGGCTGCGTGGACTCGCACTCCAGCATCTTTACATCATCCAGTGATCCATATTCGCCGAAACGCAAAGCCTTCATCATCTTCTCAATCATTAAAGTCATGTTGAATCCATTCCACCTGCGAG
Source organism: Collimonas rhizosphaerae (assembly GCF_038896935.1). Taxonomy (NCBI): domain Bacteria; kingdom Pseudomonadati; phylum Pseudomonadota; class Betaproteobacteria; order Burkholderiales; family Oxalobacteraceae; genus Collimonas; species Collimonas rhizosphaerae. The sequence goes on along the minus strand of NZ_JBANDC010000019.1, from coordinate 101,115 downwards.
ATGGAAACCTGGTCGCATTGATATGCTACATTTCACTGCCTTGATTGATAACCTGGCTATCATCAAATTCAGTTCTCACCAACAGAATGAAATGCAGCGTTCAGAACCATGGCCGGCATGATCGGCGGCGCACGCCGCTAGTTACGGCTTGCGGAACAGGGCATGCACGCATTGGCAACGGTTCTGCGGGCGCATGATCACTTCAAGGGATCCGGCATAGAGTTGCCTGCCGGAGCAACCGTAGCCCCATCTATTCCGTGCCGCTCCAATGCTGCGGCGACAAATCCGCTAGCTTTCATGTCTTCCACGAATTGCGCAAGGTAGGCTGAAGCTTCGGCTCCCCGACTCTTAGGCACACCCATTGCCTGGCGAATGACCATGAAGCGCTGGTCCAGCAGCCTCAGTCCGCTGATACGCCGGGAGTCGGCCTCAAGTTGCTGCTTCACCCCGGCAGCCGCCTCGGCGTGCGTTTCAATAAAGGTATCGACGACTGTGGGAGAAGAGGGAGAACGCAGGATCTCTGCGTGCTTCAATTCGCGCGTCAGATACAGGTCGTAGGCACTGCCGGCGCCAACCACGACGCGGGTACCTGGCGCATCAACTTCTGCATTGCGGCGGATAGGAGAATCGTCCTTAACCAGGTAAAAACCTTCAATCAGGACGTACGGCGGCGTGAAGGCAATCTGGGCGCCGCGTTTAGGATCGATGGCAAAGAATCCGATGTCTGCATTTCCAGCAGCGACTGCATCTACCGATTTTCCGGCAGTATCGACAACCAGCAACTCAAGATCCAATCCTAGCCGAGATGCGAATTCTCTCGCCAGATCCACGGATACTCCACGAGGGGCGCCGGATGCATCTTTGCCGGCCAGGATCGGATTGCCCAGGTTGATGGATGCGCGCAGCTTGCCGGTGGGCGCGAAGGCAGAGGCCAGCGTGTTTGCCCCGCCGGGAGCCGCATCGCCGGCTCCGGCCACCGATGGCAGCACGGCCGCCGCCGTCACCGATAATGCACCTGCGATTAGCAGGCCGCGCCTGGATATTTTGATGTCGCTGAAGTCGCCCATGCTGTTCGCATCCTCTTGGCCAGTGTATTGGAGGCTTGGAAGGTATGCCTCTTCATCATCATGACGCAAAATGACGCATTTGTGGGCCAGTGGCATGGACCCCGGCCACGAAATACTCACAACTGTTTTTTATTTCCCCGTTTCGGGACGACGAATCGCATCAAGCACATCGTCAAATAACAGTCTCCGCCTTAGCCAGGGATAAACATCCGTATCGCCGCCGCCCCCATCACCGCGGTTGCTATCCAGCCGAGCGCAGTTGTCAGCCGGCCTGCGGTGAATTTCCCCATCACCGACTTCTTTGAAACCATCACGATAATCACGATCATCAAAGGCACGGCGACGACGCCGTTGATCACTGCGCTCCAGAACAGCGCTTTCATCGGACTGATCGGCGAATACTGGACGGCAAGCCCGGCAAGTACGCTGACGGCGATGACGCCATAGAATCCGCGTGCGTCGGCCGCCTTGCGCTCCAGTCCTGATTTCCAGCCCATTGCTTCCGATAACGCATAGCCGGCGGAACCGGCCAGCACCGGCACGCCAATCAGGCCGACGCCAAGAATGCCAAGGGCGAACAGGATATAGGCGAAATTTCCGGCAAGAGGCTTGAGTGCGCTGGCTGCCTGAGCGGAGCTATCGATGTCCTGGACACCGGCGGCGTTGAGCGTGACAGCTGTCGCCAGGATAATGAAATAGGCCGTGATGTTGGAGTAAAACATGCCGCTCCAGGTGTCCCATTGAATGCGGCGGAGTTCGCCGCCGGCATCCTGGCCGTTACGGATTAACGGGACAGCGCCTTTTTTTACCTGCATATCCTCCACTTCTTCGGAAGCCTGCCAGAAAAAAAGGTAGGGGCTGATGGTAGTGCCGAATACACCGACGATGACAGCGGCGGTGGCGGAATTCCATGCGAATTTCGGCCAGACAGTGCGCAGTGCTACTTCGCTCCAGGGAACATGGACCGTAAACAGGACAGCAGCGTAGGCCAGCAGCGAGAACGTCAGCCATTTCAAGAAAGATACATAACGATGGTACGGGATGAATATCTGCAGCAACAGGGTGCCAAAGACAAAGAACGCTGTCATCAGATGCCGGTTGAAACCAGTGACCAGCTCTGCCACTTCGCCCATGGCCGCGACGTCCGCTGCGATATTGAGAACGTTGGCAACCAGCAGCAATAACACTACAGCCAGCAGCACGGCTGGAGAAAACGTCGTCTTGATATTGGCGGCCAGTCCCTTTCCCGTCACCCTGCCGATGCGTCCGCACATGGACTGAATCGCAGCCATCAAAGGAAAGGCCAGCGGCATCGTCCACAGCATGTTGAGGCCGAACTGCGCGCCTGCCTGGGAATAGGTGGCGATGCCGCTGGGATCGTCGTCCGCCACGCCGGTGATCAGCCCGGGTCCGACCCGGGCCAAAGGATGTTCTTTCAGGCGTTCCCACAAGACACGGAGGCCATTGGCGGGAATGGAAGCGCCAGAATCGGCGTCGGACGATTTCATGCGCTAGGCCGTCGCCGCGATGCCGGCCAGGCCCAGCGACCTGATTGCCTGTTCCGCGGCATCGTGCGTGCTAAATATATAGGCCGGAGAATGTTCTTTTTTCATGGTTTGTCCTTGGAGATAACAAGCGGAAGAATGTTATGCCGACTTGACAAGCAATACCGGCACGGGGGACGTGCGCGCCACCATCTCGGCATCGCTGCCCATCATCAAGCGCCCCAGCCCGCGCCTGCCATGCGTTCCCATCACGATGACGTCCGCGCCCCAGGCTGCCGCCCGTTCAACGATGATCGCAGCCACTCGCCCGCCCACGCTTTCCCGCAGCTCCGTATCGACCGGAACCTTGGCCGCTTCCAGGATGGCTCGTCCGCGGGCAAGCCAATCTTCGGCTGCAGCCAGCGCCAGTGGCCGGATCTGGCTGACGTAGATTTCCGCCTGTTCGAAGCCGTTGCTGTAGGCAGCCATATCAAGCACATGCAGCAAGCGCACACGCGCAGAACAGATGGCGGCAAGTTTTGCAGCTTCTGCTATTGCACAGTCTGAAGTCGGACTGCCGTCGACGGGAACCAAGATAGTTGTGTACATAATCGATGTCCTGGATGTCAAATAAACAATGGAAAGCAAGCTTGGAAAACATGCAATTCCTCCCTTTTTTAAATACATCCGAGGAATGCACATCGAATGGTATAGAAACAGGCAATGCGCAATTTGACCTGCATCAAAATCAGGCCGATTCGCTTGCCGACGGGAACCGCCGCAAATTTTCGCGGCAAATTTGATATGCATCAATACCGCCGGGCGAGCGAAGTTCAGAATAAATCCTGGTACCACATCCTCCGGCCCGGCCGGTGCCTGACAATGTCCATCTCTTGCAAGGAGAAACCATGTTTCCGCTCTTGGAACCAATTTCGGCTGCGATAAAAGCCGTTTACGCGGCACAATTCACCGCAATGGCGGCACTGACCAAAACTGCGGTCGAAGGCGCAGCGAAGGCGGCGAGCCTGAACCTCGATACGATGAAAGACTCCTTGGCAGAGTCGGCAAATGCGTCGCAGCAGATGATGTCGGCCGTTACTCCTCAAGAATGGCTGCTGCTGAGATCTGCCCAGGTACGGCCCACCGTCGAAAGGGCTTTTCACTATAGCCATCACATGGCTGATATCGTCTCTTGCACGCAAGCCGAACTCGCGCGCGGTACCGCAGCGCATGCAGCGGAGACCGCCGGCAGGATGAAGAGCTTGATGACGGATGGAAAGTAGCCCGAACAACAGGCAAGCCGAAAATGCAGCGCTTCGGCGATATCTGGCAGAAACCGTTTTACATCATTCACGGTATTTTTTGAAAGGCATCTCATGTCGACAGGCATTGTCAAATGGTTCAACGATTCCAAGGGTTTCGGCTTCATCGCTCCGGATGATGGCGGCGAGGATCTGTTCGCTCACTTCTCTGCAGTCCAGATGAATGGTTTCAAGACCCTCAAGGAGGGCCAAAAAGTCAGGTTTGAAGTGACCCAAGGCCCGAAAGGCAAACAAGCTTCCAACATCCAGGAAGCGGCTTAAGAAAAGCCCCTTAAGACAAAAACTCAGCAGCCGCTCAAGGAGCATTGCATGGCACGCGCCCCCACTATGAATGCCCTGGTCTATCACGGACCTGGGGAAAAATCGTGGGACTCGGTCCCCACGCCAACAATATCCAAACCGACCGACGCCATCGTCAAGATGCTCAAAACCACCATTTGCGGCACAGACCTGCATATATTGAAAGGCGACGTGCCGGAGGTGAGCAGCGGCAGGATTTTGGGGCATGAAGGCGTCGGTATCGTGGAAGAGACCGGCGGCGCCGTCAGCAATTTCAAAAAAGGCGACCATGTTCTCATCTCTTGCATTACCTCGTGCGGGAAATGCGAGTACTGCAAGCGGCAAATGTATTCTCATTGCGAAGATGGCGGATGGATACTCGGGCACCTGATCGATGGCACCCAGGCTGAATATGTATTGATTCCGCAAGCTGACAACAGCCTGTATCCGATCCCTGCGGGCACAGATGAAGAAGCCCTGGTCATGCTGAGCGACATTCTGCCTACCGGTTTCGAAATCGGCGTCTTGTATGGCGCAGTGAAGCCGGGCGATACGGTCGCGATCGTCGGCGCCGGCCCGGTCGGCATGGCCGCCCTGTTGACCGCGCAGTTCTTCTCGCCAGGAAGAATCATCATGATCGACATTGACGAATCCCGGCTTGGCCTGGCTATGAAGTTCGGCGCAACGGAAGTCATCAACAGCGCCAAAGTGGATCCGGCAGAACGGATCAAGGCAAGCACAAAAGACGGCGTCGACGTCGCCATTGAAGCGGTCGGCATTCCGCAGACATTCGACGTCTGCCAGCGGATAGTCCGCCCCGGCGGCCATGTCGCCAACGTCGGCGTGCATGGCAAGAGCGTCGATTTCCAGATCCAGACGCTGTGGGCGCAGAACATTACGCTCACTACAGGCTTGGTCAACACCAATACCACGGCGATGCTGCTCAAGACGGTTGAATCGAAAAAACTGAAACCGGAAAACCTGATCACGCACCGCTTCACTTTCGACCAGTTTTTGCAAGCCTACGAGGTCTTCTCGAACGCAGAAAAAGAACACGCCCTGAAAGTCATCATCAGCAATGCATGACGCACTGGTTTAGAGCACAATTCCTCAGCCTGAAAGACCCTGCTTGACGATTCTTTTCCGCTCATCAAGCCGGGATTTTTCTTCCTTCCTCAATGCCATATCAAGCAGTCTGTCATTGCCGTAAATATCGTCAAAGAAATATACCCTGTCGTCGTTTTTCACAATGACGGTAGCATAAGCAATGACAACCGGCAGCCGCTGCTTGAGGCGCAACGTTGCCGATTTCCCGCTGTCCATCGCCTTGCGTATACGCTGTTCAGTCCATTCCGGCTGGCCATTCAAGACGAATTTCGCCAGCGCCATGGGATCTTCCACACGGATGCAGCCATGGCTGAAATCGCGCCGGTTGCGGTCGAACAGGTCGATTGCAGGGGTGTGATGCAGATAAATGTTGTCGCTGTTGGGGAAAACGAACTTGATGTCGCCCAGCGCATTGGCAGGTCCTGGGCGCTGGCGCAGCTTCATCTGGTTGTGCATCACCGCGTCAAGGTTTGCCGGCGTCAGGTCAGGTACGACGGCGCCAGCGCTGACGAACTCCAGCCCTTGCGCCTGGAAATAGGCGGGATCCCGCCGCAAGCGCGGCACCACTTCCGATTTGGCGATCGAAGCTGGAATATTCCAGTAAGGACTGAATTCGATGAACTGCATGTCTTCCACAAAAAGCGGGGTTCGCTTGTCCATCGCCTTTCCCACGATCACATTCATGCTGACCCTCACGCTGCGGTCCTTTGTATCGTAAGCGCGCAGTACAAATTCAGGAATATTCACCACGATCATGCGTTGGTTCGTCAGGAGCGGAGTCCATCTCAGGCGCTCAAGCGTCAGTTCAATCTGCCTTACGCGCGCCGCGACGGAAATGTTCAACGCCGCAAACGTGCTTTTGCCAATCACTCCGTCCACGGCCAGGCCGTGCCGCAGCTGAAACGCTTTGACTCCGTCGGCCATGGCTTCCGTGTATATCGTGCCGGCCTCGGCGCCGGGACTGGTATCGCCCCAGGCCGCCAGCCTTTGGCCAAGGTCGCGGGCGCCGGCATAAGGCTGGCCTGGTGCGATTCTGTTTGCCGGCAGCGGCGGCAGTGGACGTTGCAGGGCCGGATTCCTTGCGAGTTCCCGATAGGCAGCCAGCGCCTGCTGCAAATGGCGATAGAGCGGCAGCTGCGGCGCAGCCGCACGCACAGAGGCTGCCAGTGCATGGCCGGCAACGGCTTGCCTCAGGTATTCAGCAGGAATCAGCTGCCTGCGCGGCGCCTTGAATGATGCGTGGACATCAAGCGGATTTACCCGGCCGTAATGCAAATCGGAAATGAAACGTTCCATGGCCCGCGTGAGTGCGGCCGCATTGTCGGCTTTGCCATCGTTTGCAGGGGATGCGCCGCGCCTGGCTTCTTCGACGATGCGCGCGAACAGGCTTGCCTGGTAGTCTTCTGGATTGAGGCCGTCCAGATCGGCAGCCTGCAGGATTTGTACAGCCTGGATTGCCTCTGCGCTGGGGCGGCCATTGCTAAACCAGGCAGGAATATCGTCTGCAAGCACATTGCAGCTGTACCCAAAAAGAAGGACTGCTATCCCGATGTTTGAACATCTGGCAAACCAGGTGCGAAGAAACATTGTTTCCTTGATCTTTTCTTAAATCAGCGCAGCGACTTGATCAGGGTTTCAAGCAAGACCAGCGGCGACTTGTCGTGCGGCGTAACGGCAGGCACCTGGCGGTCGATGCAAAGCAGCTGGTAGACCGCCATCTGCGCAGCCCGCACAGAATATTCGACGGTGAAAACGACATCGTCTGCAATTTCAACGAACTGGCTGATAAAAGCCAGGTTTTTGGAATTCCGCGGGACTGGCAGCGGCCGGTCGCCGCGTGTGCGCGGCATGAACATGCTGGTGATGTACGGCATGCGGCAAGGAATGCAAATCGCTTGAGCGACTGAACCAAGGTCGAAGCGCAGGTGCCCGCACAGCTCGCGAAGGATTTCCTCGCCGTTGCAATCAGCCATGGGCTTGGCGACAAAATTTCCCACCCTGTCCGGAAACAGGGCATATCCCCAGAATACCTGCACATCTTCCGGCTGGCCGGGAAAATGCGGTTGATGCGGCAGCACCACCGACAGCAGCCAGCTGGAATCCTTGAATGTCACCAGGCCGCCGGTCCCGGCCTGGTTTCCGCTGAAATCCTTCATCTGCCTGAAGAACGCCGGATTCTTTAACGTAACGGTGAACGACTCCCAGGATGACTGGGCGATACAGCTGTTGAAAACGGCAGGATTGCCGAATTCCGGCCGTCCCAGCGCCAGTTTTTCCCAGAGTTTCCAGCCGCCGCTGTCAATCTTGGACAAGGATGCGGGCGCGGTTGTCATCGAGCCCAAGCTGGAGGCATCGGTCATCGAGCCGTTTTGAAAGAACACCAGGTCGCCCTGCCTGACTTCAATGACCTCCTCCATTCCTTGCCGCCGGCAGCGGATGGCGGTGACCACGAACATGTCGTCGACTATCTCGTGTCCGAAATCCGTCACCGTGCAATCCATGACGAAAAAAACGCCCTCCGCCGCCAGCCAGTCATGCAATGGACGCACCAGGGAATCGTATTGATTGAAGATGGTGCGCTTGACGCCGCCCAGCGTTTCGATGCGCGTGAATTCCAGCATGAAGCGATGCAGGTAGCGTTTGAACTCTACCGCGCTGTGCCAAGGCTGGAAGGCGAATGTGGTTGACCACATGTACCAGAATGCCGTCTCAAAGAACGGCGGCGACAGCCAGTCTGTGATATTGCTGCTGCCCAGCAGGTCTTCGTCGGCATTGCTGAGTTTCAGCAATTCGGCGCGGTCCTGCATGGAAAACCCCATCGACGTCACCGGGACGTTGCCACGCCAGCGGTCGACCAGGCGCGCCTTTGAAGCGGACCTGTACAGCTCGTTGAATTCAATGGTTTCGTCAAGCACGGACTTGTTCTTTGCAGTCAGCGACGGAATCGACTTGAACAGGTCCCAGGTGCATTCATAGTTATCGAAGGTCAGCATGCGGCCGCCGCGCATGGAATAGCCCTGCTCCGGATTGCCGCAGCCATCCAGGCTGCCGCCCGGAACGGCAGCAGCCTCCAGGATGGTGATATCGCTGCCTCGCATCTTGCCGTCGCGGATCATGAATGCGGCGGCCGCCATGGAACCGATGCCGCCCCCTACCAGATATGCTTTCTTGTTCATTTTTCCATTTCCTTGAAAATTCATGGCGTTTCTGCAACGTTGTCCGGTCCGGCTTCGTCAGTCCTTGCGGAAATCGATCACCACGCGCGACGCCACGTCGCCATGCTCAAGCCGTTCAAAAACACGGTTGATGGCTGACAGCGGCTGCAACTCGATCTGCGCCTTGACCTTGCCTTCGGCGGCAAAGGCAAGCGCTTCGGCCATGTCCTGGCGGGTGCCGACGAACGAGCCGCGCACCGTGATGCAATTCGCCACCACGTCGAACAGCGGGAACGGGAATTCACCCGGCGGCAAGCCAACCAGGACACAGGTCCCGCATTTGCGGGTCATGGCGACCCCTTGCTGGAATGCGCTTAGCGAAGGCGCCGTGATCAAGACGCCGTGGGCGCCGCCGCCGGTCGCCTCCCTCATGGCTGCCACCGCGTCGCCGTCCCGGGCATTGATCGTCAGGTCGGCGCCCAGGGATTTGGCGCTGGCCAGCTTGCCGTCGTCGATATCGACCGCACAGACATGCAAGCCCATCACTTTCGCGTACTGGATGGCCAGGTTCCCCAAGCCTCCGATGCCTGAAATCGCGATCCAGTCGCCGGGCTTGACGCCGGTTTCCTTGATGCCCTTGTACGAAGTGACCCCGGCGCAGATAATCGGCGCCGCGTCGACTGCTGCAAGACCTGCGGGGATATGGGCGACATAGCTGGCGTCGGCCAGGATGTACTCGGCAAACCCGCCATTCTTCGTGTAGCCGCCAAACTGCGCTTCCGCACATACCGTCTCGTGCGCCGAAAGGCAATACTCGCAATGGCCGCAAGCTGAATAGAGCCATGGCACGCCGACCCGGTCGCCTTCTTTCACCGTCGTCACGCCGGCCCCGATCCCGACCACCAGGCCGATGCCTTCATGCCCCGGGATGAATGGCAATGCAGGTTTTAGCGGCCAGTCGCCGTGGGCGGCGTGCAGGTCGGTGTGGCATACGCCGCAGGCTTCGGTCTTGACCAGGATCTGGCCGGGACCGGCAACCGGAATATCGCATTCCTGGATCACCAGCGGTTTCCCGAACTGTTCGACAACGGCAGCTTGCATTTTATTTGACATGGCGTCTCCTTCTTTTGGATAGATGATTGGCGCCAGCGTAACCGTGCAGGACGGCAGTGTTATTGATGTAAATCAAATTTCACCCCGATACGAAACTTCTGTCACGCCAGGCTGCGTCGCGGATGAATGTGCCGATCCGGCGGCGCTGTCCTGTATAGTTGATCTGCATCAAAATCTTTTGTATCCCTATTGTTATGCTTTGGATATACCGCGGCGTCCGGCCTGCCTCCTGCCACCGGACTCTCGTTCCATCTACTTTCGACTAACATGACCGATACTTCTCACGCCGCCTTCCACGACGATTTACGCATACTCCACAACCTGACTTTCGACGAGATCGCCGTCGGCGACAGCGCTAGCATGGAACGCAAGCTGAGCACCGAAGATATCCAGCTGTTCGCCGTCATGTCCGGCGACGTCAATCCCCAGCACCTCGATCCGGCATTCGCCGCAGCCAGCCGTTTCCATGGCGTCATCGCCCATGGCATGTGGGGCGCATCGTTGATTTCAGCAGTGCTTGGCACCCGCCTGCCCGGACCGGGTACGGTGTACCTGGCGCAGACTTTGCGGTTCCTGCATCCGGTACGGGTGGGCGATACCCTGACCATCAGTGTCGTTGTGACCGCGCGCGATCCCGAGAAAAAGCAGCTTAGGCTCAGCTGTTCATGCATCAACCAGGACGGCAAGATAACGATCGAAGGCGATGCCGAAGTGATTGCGCCCGCCGAAAAGATCGCGTACGCCAGGATGACCTTGCCGGAAGTCCGGATCAGCTCCGGCGACAAGGTGCAGCGCTTGCTGGACCATGTGCAGTCCTTGAGCCCGATCCGTGTCGCGGTGGCCCATCCCTGCGACGAACCGAGCCTGTCGGCTGCGCTGGATGCGCACCGGGCCGGCCTGATCGTACCGCTGCTGGTGGCGCCGCGAGCCAAGCTCGAAGCAGTCGCCAGCGCCGCCGGGCTGGACCTGGCGGACATCCACATTGAAGATGTCCCGCATAGCCATGCGGCTGCCGCGCGCGCCGCGGAAATGGCCGGCAAGGGCGAAGTCGAAGCAATCATGAAAGGCAGCCTGCATACCGACGAACTGATGGAAGCCATCGTGGCCGCGGCTGCCGGACTGCGCACCAAGCGCCGCATCAGCCATTGCTACCTGATGCAAACCGCCGCCTATCCGCGCCCTTTCATCATCACCGACGCCGCCATCAACATTGCCCCGACCCTGGATGACAAGGCAGATATCGTGCGCAACGCCATCGACCTGGCGCATGTGATCGGCGTCGCTTGTCCGCGGGTAGCGATCCTGGCGGCGGTGGAAACAGTCAATCCGCGCATGCCGGCGACGCTGGATGCGGCAATACTGTGCAAGATGGCAGAACGCGGCCAGATTTCCGGCGCCCTGCTGGACGGCCCCCTGGCTTTCGATAACGCCGTCTCCGTCGCCGCCGCCGGCATCAAGGGCATTGTCTCGGAAGTCGCCGGCCGCGCCGACATCCTGGTGGTGCCGGACCTGGAAAGCGGCAACATGCTGGCCAAGCAGCTGGAGTACCTGGGCGACGCCGCCAGCGCCGGCATCGTGCTTGGCGCCAAGGTGCCGGTCATCCTGACCAGCCGCGCCGATTCGCGTGAAACCCGCATCGCGTCTTGCGCCATCGCCTTGATGCTGGCCCACCATTACCGCAGCCATCCGCAATGAACACGGCCGCAACCCTGCCGCCCAACAGCGCCGGATTCATCCTGGTGCTCAATTGCGGTTCGTCCAGCATCAAATTTGCCCTGTTCGACGCCGCGCCCGCCGCGCTGCCGCGGCAGGCCGAATGGAAAGGCAAAGTCGAAGGCATAGGCGGCGCCAAGCCAAGCCATGTCGAATCCGGCGCCGCATCCGCGCCGTTGGCGCTGGATGCGGCGCAGCCCTACCACAGCGCCCTGATGCATATACGCGAGCGGGTGGCCGTTCACCTGGGCGCGCGCCGCTTATGCGCGGTGGCGCACCGCGTAGTCCATGGCGGCAGCAAATATTCCGCGCCGACCAGGATCGATGCGGAAGTGCTGGCGGACTTGAAAAACTACATTCCGCTGGCGCCCTTGCATCAGCCGTTTGCACTGGAAGCCATCGAGGTATTGCTGGCCAGCCAGCCCGGCCTGCTGCAGGTGGCCTGTTTCGACACCGCATTCCACCACACCCTGCCCCAGGTCGAGCAGATGCTGCCGCTGCCCTATACGCTGTGGGAGCGCGGCTTGCGCCGCTACGGTTTTCATGGCCTGTCCTATGAATATATGTCGGTGGTGCTGGAAGAACGGTTTGGCGCCGCATCCCACGGCCGCGTAATTGCCGCCCACCTGGGCAGCGGCGCCAGCCTGTGTGCGATGAAAGCATTGCGCAGCGTCGGCACCACCATGGGATTTTCAGCGCTGGACGGATTGATGATGGGCACGCGCTGCGGCGCGCTCGATCCGGGAGCCGTGCTCTATCTGATGGAAATCGAGAAGTTGAGCCTGGAACAGGTAGCCCACCTGCTTTATCACGAATCCGGCTTGCTCGGCGTCTCGGGCGTATCACCGGATCCCCCTGCATTGTTTGCCCAAGAGCGGCGGCAGGATGCCATCGGCGACCAGGTGCGCGCCGCACTGGACTTGTACGTGCGACGCATCGTCCGAGAGATCGGCGCACTGGCGGCCGTGCTGGGCGGTCTCGACCTGCTGGCATTTACCGCCGGCATCGGCGAACACAGCGCGGAGGTCCGCAGCCGCGTTTGCCGAGACCTGGCGTTCCTCGGCGTACGCCTTGACCAGGATGCCAATCAATGCAACTCGCCATTGATCTCTTCTGCCGACAGCCAGGTCGCGGTGGCTGTGGAGCCCACCAATGAAGAATGGATCGCAGCCCGGCACGCACTGGCGATCCTCCGTTCCTAGCTGACGATGGTGTCCACCACATCGTCCAATGCCTGGATCGGCGTGCGCGGCGCGTAGATATTATCGATGTCGGCATGAAAATGCGCCAGCAATGCATTGCGCTTGAGTTTCAATGTCGGCGTCATCAAGCCGTTTTGCAGCGACCATGGCTGCGCCGCAATGCGAACCACGCGCGGCACCGCGTAGGCTGGAAACCGCATGCTGACCTGCTGCACTCTACGCAGGACGGCATCCCGCAGCAGCGGCGAGTCGACGGTAGCGCTTGCGCTTGCATCCAGCTGCAGCTGGTGCGACAGCGCTGCCAATCCGGCCTGGTTCAGGACAACAAAAGCCGCGATGAACGGCCGGTTGTCGCCCAGCACGAAAGCCTGTTCAAACAATGGGTCAGCCGTGATCGCCAGCTCCAGGTCTGCCGGTGAAACTTTCTCGCCGGTGGAGGTAACGATGATCTCCTTGATCCTGCCGATGATGCGGATGCGCCCGCCCTCCATCGCCGCCTGGTCTCCGGTACGCAGCCAGCCATCCGCAGTCATTGCCTTTGCGCTTTCTTCGGGGCGTTTCCAGTAACCGGCCATGACGCTGCCGCCGCGCACCTGCAACTCCTGGTTATCGCCGATACGCACCGCGACGCCTGCCAGCGGCCTGCCGACAGTGGCAGGCCAGTTGTCGGTTGGCGTATTGCAGGCAACCACCGGCGAGGTCTCGGTCATGCCGTAACCCTGCACCAAGGGCAAGCCCAGTCCAAGAAAACATTCCGCCACCGCTTGCGGCAAGGGCGCGCCGCCGCACACGGCGATACGCAGGCGGCCGCCGAACTGGGCCAACACCTTGCGCGCCACCAGCCGCCGCAAGACTGGAAACAACAGCGCATCCAGCCAGCGCGGCGACCCGCCGGCGCTCGGCAGGTGCTGGCTGCGGCAAAACCGCCGCCAGCCGACTGTTTGCGCCAATGCGAACAATCCTTGCGCCATGCGGCTGGAACCGGCCAGCGTCTCCAGCAATTTGACGTGTGACCGTTCGTAGATGCGCGGCACCGAGACCAGTACCGTCGGCCGGACGATTTTCAGGTCTTGCGGAATCTGGGCAATGGACCTGACGTAAGCGACACAGCTGCCGGCGGCAACCGGCAGGTAGTAACCGACAGTACGTTCAAAGGTATGCGACAGCGGCAAGAACGACAGGAACACATCCGATGCGCTCACCGTTACCCTGGCCATCATCGCCCGGATATTCGACAGGACATTATCGTGCGTCAACATGACTCCCTTTGGCCTGCCCGTGGTTCCCGAGGTATAGACGATCGCCGCCAGCGCTTCGCCCGTCACCGCCGGTCGGCTTGCATTGCTGGGCAAGCTGCCGCCTGCCAGCCAGGCCGGCAAGGCGATCACCAGTCCCTGGGAATGCAGCGGCGAGTGATGGCCGGCGAAATTGCCGTCTTCCGTCACCAGCACCAGCTTTAATAGCGGCATTGTTTCGCCGACCGCGGCGATAGCTTCCCATTGCGCACGGGTGGACACCACCAGCATGGCGGCGTCGCAATCCTTGACGATGTACGCGATGCTGGCCGGATTGTCGAGCGCATGCATAGGCACGGGAACCAGTCCCAGCGCCAGGCTGGCCTGGTCGATGCAGACCGCGTCGATGCCGTTGGGAAGCAATACCGCAATCCGTGCGCCAACCGGGAAACACAAGGCGGCCAGCGCGCTGCGCCAAGTCCTGACGCGTTCGCCGATCTGCCCCCAGCTATGGGAGCGCCAATGTCCCGTCTCGGGATTGAAGTGACGATATGCTTCGTTTTCGGGCGTCTGCCTGACCCGCCAGTCAAACAGATCCGCCAGCGTTGCAATGTTCTCCAAATATGTGCCCTCGGCGCTCTTCATTTTATTCCCCGATCCGTTTTTCCCGACCTATGTAAGCCACTCTAGTAGCAACCCGTTCCGCCTGAATTGATCTGGATCAAATTCTTCCGCCTGGCCGTGGTTATGCTGGGTATCATCCGTATCAGGAAACGCACCATGAATCGAAAAAAACAGTCCGCCGGAACAGAACACCTGGCAAGCGCATGGTCAGGCGCAGCGTCCAGGCAATCCGATGATGGAGGAATGCCGCAAGCTGGGAGTGATGGCAGCGGTCGATGCGGTTACAGGCATCACCGGCTCGGCGCAAGTCAATGGCGTCGGCCATTGCCTGGGCGGCACCTTGCTGGCGATTGCCGCGGCGAGCATGGCGATCGGTATTCAAGATACACCGGCTGACCGATGCCGAAGTGACATTTTTGCTGACCTCAGGCGGCCATAACGCCGGCGTGGTTTCGCCGCCCGGCCATCCGCATGCATGTATTGCAGCCCTGAACCAGGAAACGATGCGGATTTTGATTTACATCAATATCTCCTTCTCTCACCGAATTAAGCTCGTAACCGATTCTTCATTTTTCCGCTGAGGCAGAAATGATCTCTTCTCGTCTGACAGGGCAAGTCGAAAGCCAGCTGCAACGGCGCCGGAAATACATACTGGATGCCATCCGTTTGCATCAGCATTCGGCCGACCAGGCGCATTTCAAGCACAGCGGCAAGGACGATGCCATTGCCGCAGAATTGCTGACCGATGCCGAAATCGCCTTGTTGCTGCACAAGCCCGCGGAAGCGGAAAAGATACAGGCCGCGCTACGGCGCATCAAGTCGCATACCTACGGTGTCTGCACCGCGTGCGGCGCAACGATTGCGCCACAACGGCTGCAAATACATCCCACGGCAGAGCGTTGCCGGCACTGCCAGGCCGAGATGGAAAACAGCCAGCGCCAAGGTCCCGAGCCTGGCGCCTGATGCATTTTTTTGCAAGGACGCCCCATGTCATTCAATCACATCGTCGTATGGCTCGACCATGCAGAAGCCCATATCATCGCGTTCAGCCCGGGTGCGGCCGCGCACGAAACCATCAGGATGCATTCCAGGCATGCGAATCCATACGCCTCCGAAATGCATTCCAGGATACCGGATGCGGTAAAACAGGCGCCCTACTTTGACGCCATTGCCAATGCACTGCCGCAAGCCCTTCAGATCCTGATCGTAGGACCCGGCCTGGAAAAGATGGCCTTTATCAAGCATTTGCTAAGGCACAAGCACCAACTGGCGGAAAAAATCGTTGGCGTGGAAACCGTGGACCATCCCGGCGACCCGCAATTGCTGGCGTTTGCGCGTCAATATTTTCTCAAGGCGGATTTCCTGCTTTGATCGACCAGAGAGGCCTCACATGGACTACAAGACTATTCTCGTGCACGTGGACGAATCGCGGCGCGGCCAGGAGCAGATCAGGATTGCCGCATTGCTTGCCCAAAAACACGGCGCGCATCTGATCGGCGCCGCGGCGACCGGCGTTGCGCCGCAGTTTCTCATGCCTGGAGTCATCGGCGAAAGCAACCTGGCGCTGCTCGAGCCGGCAATGAGCGAATTGCGCGAACAAGCGGCAAGCCGGCTGGCGGAATTTGAATCCGCAGCCTGGAAGATGGACGTCAAATCATTCGAAAAACGCCTGGTCGAAGACGATGCAGGCGCCGGCCTGTGCCTGCAGGCACGCTACAGCGACCTGGTGGTGATCGGCCAGGTCAACCCCGCCGACTATTCCGCTGTGCTGCGCGCCGATTTCCCCGAATATGTGCTGTTGAATTGCGGCCGGCCAGTGCTGATCGTGCCCTATGCCGGCCACTTTCCTGCATGCGGGAAAAGGGTGCTGGTGGCGTGGGATGCGAGCGTGGAAGCGACGCGCGCCGTCAGCGCATCGATCCCGCTGCTGCAGCAGGCCGATCTGGTGCAGGTTGTGGTGCTTGGCAGGGGCAATCCATCCGGCGCCCATGGCGAGCAGCCGGGGGCCGACATCGCCCTTTACCTGGCGCGCCACGGCATCAAGGTCGAGGTCTCGGAACAGGCCATGCCGAAAGATATCGATACCGGCAATGCATTGCTGTCACATGCTGCGGATTTCGGCGCCGACCTGATCGTGATGGGCGGATACGGCCATAAGCGCTTCCGCGAAATCATGCTAGGAGGCGTGACCCAGACGGTTCTGGAGTCGATGACGGTCCCGGTTATGATGGTGCATTAGGGGATATGCGCTCTGCCACCGGTATGGCAGAGCGCTTTGCTTCAGGAGTCGGATGCCGTCATCCGCCCCACGCGCCAACCTCGGCAATCACCATCTTATCGATTACCCGCGTCACGCCCGACGCCGCCGCGGCTGCCTGTAATGCAGCGTAACGCTCCGACCATGAACGTACCGGCCCGGCAAGCGTCACCTGGTCGCCGTTGACGACGACGGTAAGGCGTTGCGTTTCTATGTGAGCGCGCCGTTGCAAAGCGGCTTCGATCTTGACCTTGACGTCGCTCGGCAGTACGGCAGGTTTGACCGTGATCTGATTGCTGACGCCAGTCACTCCCATCAGGTTGCGGATCGCCTTTCCTGCAGCCACGCGCTGGTAATCCCGCTCCAGTTCGCCGCTCAGCGTCACCCATCCGTCTTCCACCATGACATGCACCCTGCCCGGCGGCACCAGGACGTTCCATTCCAATGCAAACTCGGAGGCGCACACGATTTCAGCATCTGTCCGCTCGCTTGTCCCGGACAGCCGGACATCAAGTTCAACGGCGACGCCCTTGACGCCCGCAACCCGCAGCGCCGCGTGTTCGGCGGCATATTTCTCGGCATAGCTGCCCAGATGCCCGCCCAAAGTCACCACGCCATCCTTGACTTCGACGCCAATCTCCGTGTCATTGATAGACGGGTCCCATTCCAGCTCATCCATGACGTCCTGCCTTAACTGTCGATCGCTTTTCATCTCGTTCCTCCATTATCGGTTTGACATGATGTTCCGTAACCCACGCTCAGGACCGCGCCGGTCCAAGGTAGTCTCCACCGACTATCGATGCGGAACCCGCGCGCGGCGCTTGATTGCGCGTCCTGAAACCATCATAGATGCGGCAGGAAGCAGGGATTTGATGCACATCAAAAAAAATGGACAGCTGTCACTATTGACAGGTCCAGCCACGGAAAAATCAGGAAAGCGGCAATTAATTCATTCCATTGCGGCTGGCGCTGATTTGTATATCCTTCACATACGGTGTACATTCATCAGCAAGATTTCGATACAATGCGCTCCATGGCTTTGCGAACGCCGCAGCGGCAGATATGTATGTGCGAAACCGATAGCCAATCAATGATGAATGCGGAATATCCCCACCAACCATGAATACGCCGTTTTCCAGAGTGGCCTCGCCGCTCCTCAATATCCCCGTGCTGAAGGCAAGCTGCGCGGGCTGCAGCCTGCACCAGCTGTGCCTGCCGATGGGGCTGGGCAATGCCGACATGGATCGCCTCGACCAGATCATCGGACGCGGACAGCGGATCCAGCGCGACCAGCATTTGTACCGGATGGGGGACCCGTTCAAGAACCTTTACGCCATCCGTTTCGGCCACTTCAAGACTTGCCACATAAGCAATAATGGCGAAGAACAGATTACCGGCTTCCAGATGGCCGGCGAATTGCTCGGCATGGATGCCATCAGCTCCGACCATCACCACTGCGACGCCGTCGCGCTGGAAGACAGCGAGGTCTGCGAGATTCCATTTACGCGGCTGGAAGAACTGTTCAGCCATATCCCGACCCTACTGCATCATTTCCACCGCATCATGAGCCAGGAAATCACGCGCGACCAGAATGTCATGCTCCTGCTTGGCAACATGCGCGCCGAACAGCGCTTTGCCGCTTTCCTGGTCAACCTGTCCTCACGCTACCTGGCGCGCGGCTACTCCTCCACCAATTTCCAGTTCCGCATGTCGCGGGAGGACATCGGCAATTACCTTGGCCTGACTATCGAAAGCATCAGCCGGCTCCTTTCCAGTTTCAGGGTTAAAGGCTGGATCGCCGTCGACAAACGGGAAATCCAGATCCTGGACCTCACGAAATTAAAAGAGATCGCGCTTGGCGGCGAAGCGGCGCTGATGGCAAAAAAAACCGGCAAGCCGGCCGGCCCGGCGACCGCTAAAACCTGAGCTCGCGCTATCAGCGCTGCAACCCGGGCCGAAGATCCAGGCGCAGCCACATGGTGTTGCTGCGCTCCAGCGGTTTCACCTCGAAGCCAAGCTTCTTTACCAGATGCAGGATGCGGACATTGTGCGGCAGCGCTTCGCCGATCATCTCGCGGGTGCCATGGC
Source organism: Collimonas rhizosphaerae (assembly GCF_038896935.1). Taxonomy (NCBI): domain Bacteria; kingdom Pseudomonadati; phylum Pseudomonadota; class Betaproteobacteria; order Burkholderiales; family Oxalobacteraceae; genus Collimonas; species Collimonas rhizosphaerae. The sequence goes on along the minus strand of NZ_JBANDC010000019.1, from coordinate 82,469 downwards.
TGCGGCAATACGCAATCAATTTTGTCATCAGCACCTGGCCAAGCCCCAGTGCTTTCAGGTCAGAACGCACGATCACTGAAAACTCCGCCTGGATATTGTCCGGATCCGCCACCACCCTGGCTACGCCGAGCGTCTCGGCGCTACCGTCGCCGCTTGGCCTGGTCGCAATGAACGCCATTTCACGGTCGTAGTCGATCTGCGTGAAACGCGCCAGCTGCGACGGCTGCAAGGCGCGCATGCCGACGAACATGCGGTAACGCACATCCTCCGGATCAAGGGCGTTGAAGAACGCCACATGCGCCTCGCCGTCTTCCGGCCGGATCGGCCGCAGCAGCAGCGGCGCGCCCTGCCAGCAAACGATTTCTTCCAGGTCATCCGGATAGGGGCAGATCGCCAGCCGCTGCAGGCCGCTGCCGGCCTCGCTCGGCTGCACCCTGGCATGCGCGTACATGCCGGCCATTTCTTGGCCGCCTGGCGACGGAAAGCCGATTTCAAGCTCGGCCAGTTCGGGAATATCGGTCAGCAAGCGCGAGACCTTGAGCAGGACCTGGCAAATCTGGTCCGCACCGGGGGCGGATTGTTGCAGCCCGTCGTCAGCCAATCCCGCCACGCCGCCATGCGCGGCCATGTCACGCGCCAGCACCAGGTTCAGGGGCGGCAAGCCTGCGCTTGTCTCCGTCCGGCCATCTTTCCCGCTCTGCCTGAGGACGACAGCCGGGCCGAATACAGGATCGATGGCAAGGCCGATTGTCAGTGCGGTGGCCTCAGGCAGAGCGTCGCTCGCCTGAGGCGCCTCCTTTACCGCGATGCCGTAAGCGGCTAGCAGCGTGCCGGTGTCGGCCGCCGACAAATGCTGCCGGCTGTCACGCAAGGCAACCTCGACAATCCCGTTCGCGGCCACCCGGTCCACGATGAAACCGGCCGATGCCGACGGCGGCACCTGCATCAGCAGATTCTGGTTGCGCCGGAAATCCACCATTTGCATGAAGCCGCATACCGCTGAATCCGGCGTCGCATAGGCGGGAATGCCGGCCGCCGCGCAAATCTGCCGGGCCGGATCCAGCGAAGCGCCGCCCAGCCAGCAAGAAAGAATGTTGCGTTCACTTTTCGTTCGTACGGAAGCGATGGCATTGGCGATCTCCGTGCAGGACTCCAGTGCGCTCGGCGCATGGATGACAAGCAAGGCGTCCGCGCCGCGCTCGGCCGATACGGCTTCCATCACCTGTCCGTACAGCAGCGCAGACGCATTGGCCGGCAGCGCGACAGGAACAGCGTTGCTTCCCGCTGCCGGCAGGAGCAGCTTAAGTTTCCCCACCGTCTCGCCCGATAACATCGCTGGCTTGCCGCCGCTGCGCACCAGGGCGTCGCAAGCCATCAAACCCGGTCCTCGACCATTGCCAATCACCAGCAGCCGGCGGCCGTCGAGCGGACGGATCCGCGACAGGGTTTCGACCGCGCTGAACAGGTCTTCGGTAGAAAAGACGCGCAGCATGCCAGCCCGGCGCACCGCGGCGTCGAAGATCGCATCCGGGACGGCGCCGTACAGGCCGCTCCTGAGCACCAAGACCGGCCTGTTGCGGGCGGCGGCGCGGGCGGCCGACATGAACTTGCGTGCATGCGGGATATGCTCGACGCACAGCAATATCGCCTGCGTGCCGGCATCGCCGGCCAGGAAATCGAGCATGTCGCCGACGTCGACATCGGCGCTGCCGCCCAGCGCAACCACCTTGGAGAAGCCAATACCCTGCGAACTTGCCCAGTCGGCCATGCCGCAAGCCAGCGCGCCGGATTCTGCCAGCAATGCTATCCGTCCTGGCAGCGCTCCGCCGGCAACCAGGCTGGCGTTAAGCGCGACTGCCGGCGCCATGATGCCGGCTGAACCTGGGCCGATCATGCGCAGCAAATACGGACGCGCCGCCTGCAAGGCGGCTTGCAGCAAGCCGCCGTCGCTGACGGCCGCCTCGCCCATCACGATAACCGCCTTGCTGCCCAGGGTGCCCAGCTGGCCGATGATCCTGGGCACCGTGGCCGCCGGAGTACAGATGACGGCCAGCTCAGGCGCTGCCGGCAATTGATCCAGTTTGCGAAAGGTCTTGATGCCGTCCAGCAGGTCATACTTGGGATTGACCGGAAAGATTTGCCCCTTGAAACCTCCCCGCACTATATGCCGCAACACGCATGTCCCTATGCTCTTCGGCTTTTCAGAAGCGCCGATAACGGCAATCGACTGCGGCTCGAAAAAATACTGCAGGTTTCTTGCGCTCACGCGTATCCTCCCGGGCTAGCCGCGTTCACCCAGCAAATCCGCGACGGCAGCCGCAACCGGCTTTGCCATGTCAATCCGGTTGCTCGAATGGGCGATCGTATTGCAGCTGACGATACGCTCGACGCCGGCTACCTGCAATGCGATATAGCCGTCTCCCGCAAACAGGGGATGGACGGCGATGCATACCGGCGGCGCCATGCCTGCGGCCTTGACCTGCTTGACCGCCGCAACCATGGTGCGCGCAGTGGAGACGATATCGTCGACCAGGACCGGCGTGCGGCCGCTCCACTCCGCCACATCGGGAATGGATACTTCGACCTCGCTGTCGCCGCGCCGCTTCTTGTGCAATACCGTATGCGGGCACCCCGCCGCGGCTGCCACCGCGGCTACCCATTGTTCGCTTTCCGCGTCCGGGCCGATGATCACCGGCAGCGCCACGTTGGCGACAATCCACTTTGCCAGCTCAGGTGCCGCATGCACAACGCGGCTTGGAACCGTATAGATTTCGGCCAGGTCGCGATACCGGTGCAGATGCGGATCGACCGTCACCAGCCAGTCGCAGCAACTGGAGATCAGGCGCGCGAAATGACCGGCGGTCACGCCCTCCTGCTCCATGAAGCGCGCATCTTGCCGCATGTAAGGCAGGTAGGGGATGACCAGGCCGACGCTGCGGGCGCCCAGTTCGCGGGCAACGCTGGCGGCCAGATACAGTTCCATGATCTTGCCGTCAGGCCGGTCCAGCGCACATGCCAGCACCACATGGCGCCTATCGACGGCGGTCATGAAGCGCGGACAGGACTCTTTGTCCGGAAAATGATGCATCTGCATGTCGCCAATTTCGGCAGTTAACATACTGCGCAGCTGCGAGGCAAAGCCGTCGTTGCCTGGCATCGAGAAAAGTACGGGTCTCATCAAACCTCCTGTAACGAAATCAAGTTTTCCTGGGCCTCGGCATACGCACGCGCATAGGCCAGCTCCCTCGGCGACTCGGCATGGATGGTCAGGTACGGCTGCCCGATCTGGTAGCCGGCAAACAGGATCGTATTGCGCGGATCAGGGGCAAAGGCCTTCAAATATTGGATTTTCATTGTGGTTTTCTTTCTGCCGGTTCAAACGTGTTTCAATTTCTTGCCGGCGTTCTCTGGATCGTTGCCGCGGCTTTCAGCACGCGGAGACTTCAACTCTTTGTGCAATAACGAAATCTCCTTGCGCAGCATGCGCATATCGGCATGGAGTTCGCGCTCCAGGCGCTGTTCGTCCTCACCCACCAGCATGGCGGATATGTTGGCTGTGACCACTGAAAATAAGGCGTAACCCAGCAATACAATGAAAGCAGCAAAAATCCTGGACGCCGGTGTCGAGGGAACCAGGTCGCCATACCCGACTGTTGCCCCGGTAATGAAAGCCAGCCAGACACCGTCGGCGTAGGTATGGACCCGCGGCTCCAGCCACAGGAACCCGGCGCCTGCCACGGCAAGCACGGCGACGGCGAATGCAACTACGTGCAGCAGGCGGCACGACACGACATACTTTCCCGACAACATCAGCAAGCGGAAGAAGACGATGGCGCAATAGCCCATCCGCAAGACCCATTCAAGCATGGGCCAGGGAGGATTGCCTGGCCAAACGCTGAGGACTGCGCCGACAAAAATCACTCCGTCCAGCAGCACCGCACCTCCGCGCAGGCCCTTCATCTTGTCCCGTCGCAGCAGGTCGGCGCCAACCAATGCCGCGACGACCACATAAAGCCCGCTGCCGAGGCTGCGGTAAAGCGGCCCCATTCCTGCCAAGATCAGGTAAAAAGCAGGAATCGACAACAGCAGCGCGGCTGGCATCAAGACTTTTTGTTGCCAAACCGGTGTCGGATTTTTCATGGCGCTTTAGCCCTCGCCAAAACCAAGAGGGCAATCATGTTGTTTTGTGAATATTGACGCAGATCTCTGGAAACAACTTGCGCTGGATCAAAAACGCGCTCGAATTTCCCCGTCCGCAGACTGGAACAGTCGCCGCCGTGTTTTATCTACGTCAACCACGTCAGCGATAGCGCTACATCGTCAATCGTCCGCCGGTTTCATTGCAACCGGATCCAGGTCGACGCTAGCCTGTTGCGGCCAGGACCAGTTGGCATGCAAGCGCCAATCGCGATGCGCGTCTTCAATCAGGATCCGCCAGCGCGCCTTTTCCAGTTGCGGCAAACGCACCGAGAAATTACCGTTGACATCCGGCCGCACAAACAGGGTGATATCTTTACCGGGCAAGGTCGAATGAATAAGGCGCAACTGCAAGCCAGGCATCGCTTCAGGCGCCATGTCCGAGGCTGCGGCCTGGCCGCCGGCATGGCGCAAGACCCCGCTCATTACGCCGCTTTTCGCGTCATAGCGCAGGTTCCCGGCGATGCCGCGCCGTATTGCTTCCTCATCGCGCCGCAGATCCTGGTTGATCGCATTGCCCTCCTTGTAGTAGTCATCTTCCACCAGCGCATCTTGCCGGGAAAATGCCAGCCAGCTGGTATAACTGGCCGCCGCCACCACCACCAGCGGACCCAGCATCAGCAGCCACGGCCAGCGCTGGGCGTACCACGGTGCGGAGACAGTAGATAGCCTGGTCATCAAATGTGCTTGGTTTTTCATCGTTATCCCGTTCGTCTTGTGTAATCCATGCGGGTTCCTGGCCGTTTCATCCAGGTATGTAAAACACGGCCTTTTCATTCACCTGCGACCTCGCGCCATCGAGCCCCTGCAGCCTGAAAGAAATGCTGTTGGAGCCGGGCCTGCCCTGCCCGTGCGGCACTCTTACCCGCACAGGAACCAGGCGCGTCTCAGTGGCGGCGAGCGTCACCTCGCTATCGCCGGAAAGCGCGATGCCATCGATGCCAGTCACGCTGATCTTGTAACGATGCGGCAATTCGTCGGTATTGATCGCCTGCAGCCGATAGACATTCTCAACCATGCCTTCTTCGACTTCCCGACCCATGGAGCCACGGTCCCGAATCACATCTATCTTGAGCGGAACCCTGAGTATCAGCGAGCCAAGGAAAATTGCCGCGATCACCAGCAGCGCCGAGCTGTAAATCAGCACGCGCGGGCGAAAAACCCGGCGCAGGATGGCAGCCGCCGGTAAATTCTCCGCCATCGCATGTTCCGTTGAATAACGGATCAATCCACGCTGCGCACCGATCCGGTCCATCACCATATTGCAGGCATCGACACAGGCTGCGCAACCGATGCACATGTATTGCAGGCCGGCCCGGATGTCGATCCCGGTCGGACAAACCTGCACGCACATGCTGCAATCGATGCAGGGCGAAGACGCCGGTTCCGGTGTTTTCCGGTAGCGGCTGGTGCGCGGCTCGCCGCGCGCCGCATCGTAGGTAACGATCAAGGAATCGCGATCGAACATGGCGCTCTGGAAGCGTGCATAAGGACACATGTATTTGCACACCTGTTCTCGCATCCAGCCCGCATTGCCATAGGTTGCGAAGCCATAGAACATGACCCAGAACCATTCCCACGATCCCAGGCTGAGCACGCTTGCTTCACGCGCAAGATCGCGGACAGGCGTGAAATAGCCGACGAATGTAAAGCCGGTCCACAACGCCACGGCGACCCAGGCCAGGTGCTTGCCGCTTTTGCGCAACAGCTTGTCGGGCGACCACCCCTGCCGGTCGAGCCGCATGCGCGCGCTGCGCGGTCCTTCTATCCGGCTTTCTATCCACAGGAATATCTTGGTGTATACCGTTTGCGGGCAAGCGTAGCCGCACCAGACGCGGCCGGCGATGGCTGTAAACAGGAACAGCGAGAACGCGCAGACAATCAGCAGCACCGCAAGATAGATAAAATCCTGCGGCCACAGCACAACGCCGAACAAATAGAATTTGCGCGCGGCCAGGTCGAACAGCACTGCCTGGCGGCCATTCCACCTTAGCCACGGCATGCCATAAAAAACCAGCTGCGTCAGCCATACGCATAACCAGCGCAGCGTGGCGTAACGCCCGCCCACATCGCGCGGATATATCTGCTGCCGCGCCTGGTACATCCTGACAACGGCAGTCTTGGGAGAAGAATCACGCGTGCTCATGGCTGGCTACCGGGTGTATGGTCATTGCGAGGCAGCAGCCGGGCGATCAAGTGCGGCTACGCTACCGGGATGGTTCGACAAGCTCCACACATAAGCGGCGAGTACATGCACCTTCGGTTCGCCGAGGAAGTCCTTGAACGACGGCATGGTGTTGTCGCGTCCCTTGCGGATGGTTTCCATGATGGTGTCGGCGCTGCCGCCGTACAGCCAGATCTTGTCGCTCAGGTTAGGCGCGCCGATGGCCTGGTTGCCGATGCCGCCGGGTCCATGGCAGCCCATGCAGGCGGCAAACTTCGGCTTGCCGAAAATCGCCTTGATCGGATCGTGGGTCGAGCCGGACAGGCTCAGCACATAATGTGCGACGTTCTCGACATCTTTGTCGCCCCCCAATGCTTCGCCCATGGGCGGCATCACGCCACGGCGCCCCTCCATGATGGTGGCCTTGATGGTTTCCGGCGCGCCGCCATGCAGCCAATCCTGGTCGGTCAGGTTGGGAAAGCCTTTATTGCCGCGTGCATCGGAGCCGTGGCATTGCGCACAGTAAGTCAGGAACAGGCGTTCACCGATCGCATGGGCCTGCGGATCGGCGGCGACGGTTTTCAAGTCCTGATGCAGGTATTTGCTGAACATGGGACCGTAGTCGGCATCGGCTTTCTTCAACTCGTCCTGATAGGCGCCGCTGGATTTCCAGCCAAGCTGGCCGGCGAAGCTGCCGAGGCCGGGATACAGCACCAGGTAAGCCAGGGAAAAGACGATGGTCACGTAGAACAGCCACATCCACCAGCGCGGCAAGGGATTGTTCAATTCCCCCAGGTCGTCGTCCCAGACATGGCCGGTGGTATTGTCGGCGGGATCCTGCCCCGCTTCAAGCGTGACCCTGCGGCTGCCCTGCATCCACAGCAGCACGCCGCAGCCGAAGATGCTCAGTATCGTCAATATGGTGATATAGGGACTCCAGAATCCATCGGTAAAATCAGCCATGGCGACGCTCCCTGGCATCGAGTTCCGCCTTCACCTTGGCGAATTGCTCCTGGTCGTCGGCGAAAGGCAATAGCGCCGCCTCGTCGAAATCGTCGGGACGCCGCCGAACGTAGCTCCACCAGACAATGCCGATGAACGTGACAAAGCTGATCACGGTAATGATGCTGTGCGCATCGATCAGTATTTTTTGGATGGCCATGATTATCTCTCCGCCTTGATTTGTATGCCCAATCCCTGCAGATAGGCAATCAGCGCATCTTGCTCTGTCTTGTCTTGCAACGCCGCGGGCGCGGCGGCGATCTCGGCATCGGTGTAAGGATCGCCAAGGCGCTGCAGCGCGCGCAGGTGCGGCACGATATCGTCAGGAACCAGGCGCGTCGATTCCAGCCACGGATAGCCCGGCATGTTCGACTCCGGCACCAGGTCGCGCGGATTGCGCAGGTGGGCGCGGTGCCATTCGTCGCTATAGCGGCCGCCGACGCGCGCCAGGTCCGGGCCGGTGCGCTTCGATCCCCATTGGAACGGCCGGTCGTAGACCGATTCGCCGGCCACCGAATAGTGGCCATAGCGTTCGGTTTCGGCCCGGAATGGCCGGATCATCTGGGAATGGCAGTTGTAGCAGCCTTCACGTATGTAAATGTCGCGCCCCGCCAGCCTCAACGGCGAATACGGCCGCAGGCCGGTAATCGGCTGGGTAGTCGACTTCTGGAAAAACAGAGGCACGATTTCTGCCAGGCCGCCGACGCTGACAACCAGGATCACCAGCCCGATCAACAGCCAGTGATTTTTTTCTATCGATTCATGTGAAAATTTCATGCCAGTGCCCCAGGTTCAGAATGGATCAGCCGTTTCATAGGACCTCCGCCGCCTCAGCCACCGCCGTGGCCGCAGGCGCCAGCGGCGCCACGGGATGAATGCGCGGCACGGCAATGCGCGTATCCACCGGGAAGCTGTAGCGCATGGTCTTGAATACGTTGAAAGCCATCAGCAGCATGCCGCCCAGGTACAGCAGGCCGCCAAAGAAGCGAATCACGTAATAGGGATAAGTAGCCTTGACCACCTCAACGAAGGCGTAAGTCAGCGTGCCATCGGGATTCACCGCGCGCCACATCAAACCCTGCATCACGCCGGCAATCCACATTGCAGCGATATACAGGACGATGCCGATGGTGGCCATCCAGAAATGCAGTTCGATCATTTTCACGCTCCACATCTGCTGCTTGCCTACCAGGCGCGGAATCAGGTAATACATCGAACCCATCGTGATGAAGCCGACCCAGCCCAGGGCGCCGGAATGGACATGGGCGATGCCCCAGTCGGTGTAGTGCGACAAGGCATTGACGGTCTTGATCGCCATCATCGGCCCTTCAAAGGTCGCCATGCCGTAGAACGACAGCGACACCACCAGGAATTTCAAGATGGGATCGGTGCGCAGCTTGTGCCAGGCGCCCGACAAGGTCATCATGCCGTTGATCATGCCGCCCCAGGACGGCGCCAGCAGGATCAGCGAAAACACCATGCCCAGCGACTGGGTCCAGTCCGGCAATGCGGTGTAATGCAGATGATGCGGGCCTGCCCACATGTAGGTGAAGATCAGCGCCCAGAAATGCACGATCGACAGCCGATAGGAATACACCGGACGCTCGGCCTGCTTGGGGATGAAGTAATACATCATGCCGAGGAAACCCGCGGTCAGGAAAAACCCCACGGCATTGTGGCCGTACCACCACTGGATCATCGCATCCTGCACGCCGCTATAGGCAGAGTAGGACTTGGTCAAGGTAGCCGGCATCGCCATGCCGTTGACAATGTGCAAAAGCGCTACGGCGATGATGAAAGCGCCGTAGAACCAGTTGGCCACATAGATATGCGCCACCTTGCGCTTGGCCAGCGTACCGAAAAACACCACGGCATACGCCACCCAGACCACGGCCAGCAGGATAGCGATCGGCCATTCCAGTTCGGCATATTCCTTGCCGCGGGTGTAGCCCATCGGCAGGGTTATCGCCGCCAGCACGATCACCAGCTGCCAGCCCCAAAAGGAGAATGCGGCCAAGCCATCCGAGAACAGGCGCACCTGGCAAGTCCGTTGCACCACATAGTAGGAAGTTGCCATCAGCGCGCTGCCGCCGAACGCGAAGATCACCGCGTTGGTATGCAAGGGCCGCAGCCGGCCGAAGCTCAGCCAGGGAATATCGAAATTCATTGCAGGCCATGCCAGCTGTGCGGCGATCAGCAGGCCGACCAGCATGCCGACCACTCCCCACACGATCGTTGCAATCGAAAACTGCTTGACGACCTTATAGTTGTAGCTAAGCGCTTTTCCCACGTTCCTCTCTCCCCAAGATGCCACTGCAATGGAGCGAGGTTAAATGGCTGCAGGAAGTTGTTCTTTGATATGAATCAAATAGCGCTGCATTGATGGAGATTATTTCGCGGCGCCGTTGTCGGGCGGCGAATCGGAAACGGCCTTTTCTGGCGGCCCGGGACGGTCGTCGTCCAGCAGGATCCTCATCGCGGGACCGACCATGTCGTCGAACTGGCCGCTGTCGGAAGCCCGGATGAACACCCAGATCGCCAGGAACACCAGCACGGTGCTGATCGGGATGAGCAGATAAAGCGCTTCCATATCCATGCCCCTATATCTTGTTACGCAACCGCAACGCGTTGAGCACCACCAGGGCGGAACTGAACGACATGCCTGCCGCCGACAGCCAGGGATTGAGCAAGCCCAGCGCAGCCGCCGGGATAGCCAGCAGATTGTAGACTGACGCCCAGGCCAGGTTCTGCCGGATCACGTGCATGGTTCTCGCGCCGAGCCTGGCGGTATCTGCCAACGTCGATAATCGATCCGACAGCAGCACCGCATCGGCATGGACCTGGGCCAGCGCGGCGCCCGCTCCCATGGCAAAGGAAACGTCGGCGGCAGCCAGTACGGCGGCATCGTTCACGCCGTCGCCTATCATGGCGACGATCTCGCCGCGCCGCTGCAAGGCTTGCACGAATGCCAGCTTCTGCGCCGGCAAATGCGCGCCGTAAGCGTCATCGATATGCAATTCACGCGCTACATGCTGCGCCACATGGCTGTCGTCGCCGCTCAGCAATATCGCCTGCTTGCCTTGGCGCTGGAAATAGGCGACGGTCTGGCGGGCGTCTTCCCGTATCGCGTCGGCCAGGTCGAAACGCGCCAGCCATTCGCCGTCCCGGCCAAGAAACACTGGCGTCGCCGTCGCATCGCTGGGCGTTGCGGCGGGCGTCGCGGTACCGGCCAGTCCTGCCACGAACGACGCTGAACCGAGTCGATACAGGACGCCGTCGAACTCCGCCTGCACACCCTCTCCCGCCACCTGGCTGACTGCCTCGACGCGCAATGCGGCCGCTAGTGCCGACATGCCGCGGCTGGCATCAACGATGGCCGCCCCCAGAGGATGGGCGCTGGACATTTCCATTGCCGCAGCTATCTGCAGGCATCGCTCGCTGGCGCTGCCGCCCAGTACTGCAATATTTTTCAGCACCGGCTTGCCCACGGTGAGCGTGCCGGTTTTATCGAAAATGATGTAGGTCGCCCGGTGCAGTGTTTCCAGCACATGCGGCTGCACGATCACTATGCCGCTGCGCAGCAGCCTGTCGGTGGCCGCCGCCAGCGCCGACGGTGTCGCCAGGGACAAGGCACAAGGACAGGACACCACCAGCACCGCGATTGCGATCGGCCACGCACGCGCCGGGTCCAGCCATTGCCAGGCGCAAAACGCCAGCAATGCGCACAACAGCAGGGCCGCCACAAACCAGCCGGCGACCTGGTCGGCCCATTGCGCCATGCGCGGCTTGCACTGGACCGCCCGCTCTGCCAGCTTGAGCAGCGCTGACAAGGTGCTTTCGCGCGCTACCCGGCTTATCCGCAGCACCATGGCCTGCCCGCAATTGACCGCGCCGCCGGGCAAGGCGTCGCCGGCAGCACAAGGCAGAGGCTTGCTCTCGCCGCTCAGCAAGGAAACGTCAATCCTGCTGCTGCCGCTCAGCAAAACGCCATCGGCAGCGATCACTTCGCCCGGCTTGACCAGGATCAGGTCGCCTTTGGCCAATCTTGCGGCGGCAACCACTTCGCCGTCCATCGCGCGCGGGTAGTCAAGCAGGCGGGTAGCGGAACCAGGCAATGCCTGCTGCAGGCGCTCCAGCGTCGAGGCCGCCTTGCGCCGCGCCGTCAGCTCCAGGTAACGGCTGCACAACAGGAGGAAAACGAACATGGCGACGGTGTCGAAATAGACTTCGCCGGAACCGCGCACGGTCGCCGCTGCGCTGCCGGCAAACGCTGCCGCCACGCCAATCGCTACCGGCAGGTCCATGCCGAAATGGCGCGACTTGATGCCGATCCAGGCGCCATGCAGGAAAGGCAGCGCCGAGTAACACAGCACCGGCAAGGTCAGCAGCAGGCTGGCCCAACGCATCAGCTGGAGCTGCGCATGGTCGATGCTGCCTGCCGCGGCGAAATAGGCGGGAGCCGCGTACATCATGACTTGCATCATGCACAGCCCGGCGATGAACGTCTGGCGGAACAGGCGCTTGCCGGATTTGCGCAGCTGCTCTCCTTGCCTGGCCGCATCGAACGGGTAGGCGCTGTAGCCAATCTCGTGCAGCGCATGCAGGATATCGCTGGGCTTGCATTGCGTCTTGTCCCAGCGCACATGCAGGCGCTCGCTGGCCACATTCAGGCTGGCCAGCTGCAGCCCCGGCAAGCGCGCCAGCCGTTGCTCAATCAGCCAGACACAGGCCGCGCAACGAATCCCTTCCAGCGCCAGGGTCGCTTCCAGCAGGCCGGCAGCCGGGCCGGCAGGATCCTCAAGCACGGTGGCGAATTGCGAATAACCGTCTTCGTCGTCATACAGCTGCAGTTCCGGCGGAACCAGCCCATCGCCATCGATACGATTGGAAAAAGTCGTGCGAGAGACGTAATAATCGGAGTAGCCGCTGTCGGCAATGGTTTGTGCAACCGCTGCGCAGCCCGGGCAGCACATCGCGCGCGGCAGCTGTCCGATCATGACGGACCAGCGCGGTCCTGTTGCAGATGGCGGCAACGGCAGGCCGCAATGAAAGCAGTTGCCGGAGGCTGGCTCGGGAGCAGCTTTCGACGAGGGCGCAGAGGTCGGCGCCAGGCCGATCGAGGCGGTAGTCAACGCCATGCTCCCGCCGCGCCGAGACAGAGCGCATCAAGCCAGCCCAGCGACAGTCCGTTGGCCAGCCGGAAAATGCCCGCCAATCCGAACAGCAACACAATAAAGCCGCCGGCGATACGGACCCGCTGATCGAGCAGCCAGGTTTTCAGGCGCATTCCCAGCATGCCGAGCATCAATAGCATAGGCAAGGTTCCCAACCCGAACGCCAGCATCACCGTCGTGCCGGATATCGCATCGCCGCTTAGCATTGCTGTCAGCAGTACGCTGTAGACCATGCCGCATGGCAGCCAGCCCCACAAAGCGCCCAGCATCAACGCCTTGGCCGGACTGTCCATCGGCAGCAACAACCTGATGGCCGGCTGCAAACGCCGCCAGGCAACCTGCCCGAGCGCTTCCAGCCAGCTCAAGCCACGCCAGGCCCCCATCAGGTGCAGGCCCAGCGCTATCAATATCAGGTTGGCCAGCCAATAGGCGCCTATCTGCAGCGACGACAGCGACGCCATGACACGCACGCCTTGGGCCATGCCGCCGGCCATGGCTCCTGCAATCGCGTAGCTGAACAGCCTGCCGCTGTTGTAGGCGAGCACGCGCGGCAACTGCATGAAATAGGTTTGCCTTGAGGACTCCTGGACAATGCCGTCGGTCGCCAGCCGCAACCGGATTACACGCGCCGGTGGCTTCGCGGCCACCGACAAGGCGCTGACGATGCCGCCGCACATGCCAATGCAATGGACGCTCCCTAGCAGCCCTATCAGGAAAATCGGCAGGAGGTTCATGCCTGCCCCGTGCTCCGGGCGGAAAACGTTTGCCAATATCGTTCAGAAGTGAAATCTTCTGGGTGCCTGCGTGTCTTTTGGCAAGACTTATAGCTTGCCCTCCTCTCATTCAGCCCTGGAAGCAAAGAAGCATCATGATTGACCGCATTACACGTGGGAGACGTTTTTCCTGAAATTGACATGTGCGGGCTCCGGCGATTGGATGGGTCGACGCACGATGTCAACCATATCTGTTCGGAGCAATATACATGGCGCCAACGGCAAGTACTTTGATATAGATCAATCCGCGGCTGTTGAATTTTATTTAAAGTACCCGCGATAACGCTACCGCGCATGGAGCGCAGCCTCGCCTGCGCATCTAAGTTGATCCTAATTCCGGACTGCTATAAGGTTCAGGGGGAAGCGGCAGATCCTGCCGTTTTCCAGGGTATGCCGAACAACAAACTTCCAGCCGAAATGGAGAACCCCTGCCATGCACGTAAAGCACAACAACGACTCCGCCAAATATAGTTCGCTCGCCATAGGAATCCATTGGCTGACTTTGCTGCTGCTCATCGCGGTCTATGCAACGATGGAGCTGCGCGGCATTTTCCCTAAAGGCAGCGATGGCCGCAACGGCATGATGACCTGGCATTACATGCTTGGCCTGACAGTCCTGGCCATCGTCGCGTTACGCCTGGTAGTGCGATTCTCCAGCGCCACGCCGCCGATCCAGCCGCCGCCGCCACGCTGGCAAATGTGGTTTGCCAGCGCCATGCATGTAGCGCTGTACGCTTTGATGGTAGGCATGCCCATCCTCGGCTGGCTGACGCTGAGCGCTGCCGGCAAGCCGATTCCCTTTTTCGGCCTGCACCTGCCCGCGCTGCTCAGCCAGGACAAGGAACTGGCGTCGCAAATAAAAGACGTGCATGAAACCTGCGCCACCATTGGCTACTTTCTCATTGGCTTGCATGCTGCGGCCGGGCCGTTTCATCACTACGTGGTCCGCGATACGACATTGCGGCGCATGCTGCCGTTCAAGAACTGAGCGCAGGCAGCAGGACTGCGGCGCCAAGGCTCGCCGGATCAAGGAGGCGACGGAATCCGGCAAGCGGCCGCCGCGCCAGCCGGCGACGATGTGTTTGATCTATGTCAATCATTGCTTCAATTGCGCTTGCCGGCTTACCGCCACGACATACAATGATTTTCAAGGCATGGGCTTGCATCAGCACCGGATCGTCCATGTCGAGACTGCCGGCCGGACTGCGCTGACGCCATGGATCCGAGGATGCGCGGATCCGGCCATTGTCCACGCTTCTCTTTTTGAGACACATCATGGCCATATACAAGAAAATCCTGCTCGCTATCGACGGCAGCCAGGCTTCCGATCAGGCAATGGCAAAGATTGCCAGTTTCGCAATGCCCGGCGCCGCCGTGCGCATCGTGCATGTGCTGGAAGATCCCCTGACCATCTATCCGATGATCAATGAAGACTTCACCTATATCGAGCTGCTGCGCGAAGTAAACATGGCTGAAGGAAAAAAATTGCTGGCCCAAGCGGAAGCGGCCTTGCATGCGCAAGGCTATGCGGTGCAAACCAGCCTGCCCGACTTGCGTGAGCTGGGCGGCGACATTCCAGGCGCCCTCAAGGCGGAAGGCGAAACATGGGGCGCCGACCTGACAGTGCTCGGCACCCATGGCCGGCGCGGCGTACGGCGCATGTTGATGGGCAGCGTGGCTGAACATTTCGTACGTATTTCAGAGCGCCCGGTGCTGTTGGTCCACCCGACTGAGCAAGCGGCTGGAAGGCTTGGCCATGAGCCTCCCGCAGCGCCGGAGCAAACCGGCGTGCTCAAGCGCATCCTGGTAGCGGTAGACGGCAGCGAACTTGCGCAAAGCGCTTTGCGCCAGGCTAGCGCACTGGCCAAGGAGCACGGTGGCGAGATTCGCGCGCTGTATGTCAATGTCGACCCGTTTCTTGCCTTCCCCCTGCTCGGCGTCGTGTATTTCCAGCGCGAACCGATGCTGCAGGCAGCGGCGGACCAGGCGGCAAACGTCAGGAAGGCTGCCCTGGATGTGTTCGACACCTTTGGCATCCGAGGCGATGTCCAGATAGTAGACCTGGAGACACGCGACAAGCGCGTTGCCGACCTCATCAGGGAAGTTGGCAAGCGCTGGAACGCCAGCGCTGTCGTGATGGGATCGCACGGATTGCAAGGCATGCAACGGCTTATGCTGGGCAGCGTTGCCGAGCATTACGTGCGCATCGCCGACCGTCCGGTATTGATCGTCAAGTCCTGAAGCAGGAACGGCATCGAACGGACAACAATGACAGCCGACCTGGCAGAAGCACTAGCGGTCGCCGCCGGCATCGGCTTGCTGATCGGCGCCGAGCGCGAACGCCATAAAGGCAGCGGGCCGGCGCGCAGTCCTGCCGGCATTCGTACCTTTACGGTGGTCGCCTTGCTGGGCGCAGCCAGCATGCTGCTCGACAGCGTCCTGTTGCTTGCCGCCGTGGTCCTGTCGGTGACCGCCCTCTTCGCCGCTGCCTATGTCAAGCAAGCGCAAGACGATCCCGGCCTGACCACGGAAACCGCATTGATCCTGACGCTGCTGCTGGGCGCCTTGGCGATCCGTGCAGTCTCGCTGGCGGCGGCGCTTGGCGTATCGGCGGCGATCGTGCTGGCGGCACGCGGCCGCCTGCACCATTTCGTCAGCATCGCAATGCGCCAGAAGGAGTGGAACAACGCACTGATCCTTGGCGCCGCTGTCTTTGTGTTATGGCCGCTGCTGCCGGATCGCACCATCGATCCCTACGACGTGCTCAATCCGCACGCAATCTGGCGTTTCATCGTATTGATGCTGCTCATCGGGGCGCTCGGGCACATCGCTCAGCGCTTGCTCGGTCCTCGCTTGGGGCTGGCGCTGACCGGCCTGCTTTCCGGTTTCGTATCGAGCATCGCTACCATCGGCGCAATGGGAGCGCGCGCCGTCCAGACCCCAGCCCAGGCCGATGCCGCTGCCACCGGGGCGGTGCTGTCGACGGTAGCGACGGTGCTGCAACTGGCTCTCGTGCTGTGCGTGACGCACCCGCCGACGTTCCTGGTGCTGGCCCGGCCGCTTGCCTGCGGGCTGGCCGCCGCACTGGCCTACGCAGCGCTGACGGCAGCCCGTTCGGTGCATTCGCAGCCGGGCGCGGGGTTGCAAATGGACAGTCGGGTCGACATCAAGGACGCGCTATTGTTGTCGCTGATGATTTCAGCCATCCTGCTGCTGTCGGGCGCCTTATCTGCCTGGCTCGGCAACCGAGGCCTCCTGCTGGCGTCTTTTATCGGCGGCTTCGCCGATGCGCATTCGACAGCCGCCTCGGCCGCCTCATTCGCAGCCCACGGGAAAATCAGCAGCCAGGCCGCAACCGGACCAATCCTCGCCGGATTTACCGCCAACACCTTTTCCAAATGCGTGATAGCTTTCACCAGCGGCAACCGGCGCTTTGCGATGCAAGTCTTTCCTGGGTTGCTGCTAGTGGCAATTGCAGTCTGGCTTGGATTGGCACTCAACTGAAAAAATGACAGCGATGAGCGCGCTGGTTGTTAATGCCCCGATTGATACGCCGCGAAACAAAAACCCCATCATCATGGGCAAAGGGAGATACGGGCTTTGGGATTTCTTGAAACTGCTTAAAACCAAAAAGTGATCGATTGACGTGCCTAGCGACGGGCAAAAAAAGAAGCAAAGCCGACCTGGAGACCGCCACAATGCGGTCATTCAAAGATGGCTGCCCGGCTGCCAGACTCACCGTCGAGTGGATGACCTGCAAACTGGCGGCTAATTGCGAACTCAGCGTAGGGAAAATTACTCGCGCCTAAAACTGAGAATAGCTCTTCCTATTGGATTTCCTGATACTAACGGATTCGGCATCCAGTCCGTAAAGACGACGAGCGTGTCTCCATCAAGCTTGTAGGATCGTTCCTGCTCACTGCCGTTCCAGGCTTCATTCCAAGATGAGTCAACCTTTGTGATGAACCTATCCCCATCTATCCGATATCGTCCTGTGTAGGCCATCACAGTACGGAAAAGCGCCACCAGTTTCTCATCTGTATTCCCCGGCTCCCGCGCCTTTGCGGTAATTAGCACCATCATTCGCCCATCAGAGTCGAAAATAAGGTAGCCATTGGGATCCGCGCCCCACGGTTGAATGCGTTCCTTTGAATCCTGAAGCTCAGTATCAAAAGAAACCAACCGCCAGCAACCGTGAAGCTTGGTGTCGCGCTCAGACATATTCCCTCCTGTAGCAGTTCGCCTCAATGTACCCACTTGTCGAATGCTGGGTAAGTTGCCATGCAGATTACAATAACACCATCAAATTCGCGGAGTGCGCCACGGACCGCTCATGGCCGAATTGAGCCAGTCACGATAGACTCCATTCGACCCAAAGGCGACATAGCGAATTCTCCAAACCGGCCATTCAAATTTGGCAATTTTCCTCTACTTTTAGGCTGCCGTTACTAACCAAAATCAATGCACTGAAGCTCAAAGTATTCTCGGCACTCCAGGTTTTCTATCCTCTGGAGCCTCGCCTTTTGCAATAAGACCTAAAAGCACATCGAAATTCTGAGCAACGTTCAAATGCAATCTCACCTCCGGCAAATACTCCGCACGACTACGAATAGCATTCGCAGCATCCAAAATCGATGCCAAGTACTGTCTGGGGATAACAAACTCCGTTTTTAATTTGACTGCTTTTTCACAGGCATAGGAATACAAGTCGTCAAAGGCTGTATTACTAAACACGTCTGCCATAAGGAGTCTTCCAGTAGCCTTTTCTTCTAGCTCTTTTAGGCGCATATCAAAGTGAGATTGATGGTCCATTTTTTCTGTATTTAGATATTGATTTTTCTACGAATTTAACAAGGAGTGAGCGCCTTCCTTTGGCCGGTAGCGGATGTTCGCGTAACATATGCCAACATAGCGTGATCTCCGTGTGACACGCAATTTCCGTAGATAGAAATTTTTCAAAACCGATCATTGACATGGCCAATGTAGAGACCACTATCTGGCTGTTGCTCAAACTATCGCGTCATTCCTACCGCGATCGCTGCCATTAAATCGGTATTTGTGACGCCCACGACATGGCACCATCCGTCTCCGATCTCGCCTTTGATTGTCAGCGTCAGCTGGTCGCCGGGCATCGTGAGCGCCAGTGTTTCAAGATCGCTGCGCGGTTTCTGAAACAGGAATTTGATCGGCTCCCTTTCACCCTCAAGCACCAGTACAAAGTACCCTTGCGTTTCCCCGCTGGGATGGGCAAATCCGATGCGTGTGACTGTCCCGGAACGAGTCGTAACCGGCTTTTTTTTCAATCCCAACATTTCGAGAAGTGGTTTGTTCATAAGGTCTTTCAATCAATTTTCGGAAATTAATTTTTCAATCATCGGCATGGCCTTGTAGATTGGATACACGCCAAATGCTGATGCCTGCAGATCCTGCGGGCTTTGCGTACCCGGTTTGATAGAGAGGTACGAATCTTTATTAAACCAACGCGTAGCATACGATGATGACGTCCAAATGTCCGCTTTGGGCTGAATTTGTCAGTGGCTGCTCCTGGCCGTTTCGAGCCGGCCGCAGCAGGTTGATTTCGACCCATAGCTGTCACACGGATTTCTCCATAACGGACACTCGTTGTTACCCCTTCAAATTAGAAGAAATTAAGGTAAAACTAGTTGTTGCCGTAGATCCATATCGCCCTTCTTACTCCGCACAATACCGGTATAGACATCGCATTTCACGGCCTGACTAATTCATTAAGACCAATGGTTCACAATGAATTCAAGTTCGCAGTTTCGGAATTCAATTGCTTAAGATAATTCATGGCCTCTGCGTTACGCTCGACCGCCAGCATTTTCCCAGCCGGAGAAATTACATGATTTGGCACATTTTTCATGTAATTTTCGAGTAGCGCAACCATGTTATGACTGTCATGTTGCCCTCCATTAGGCTCAATCATCGAAAAAGCTCGGATGATTCCAATCGCGCCTAGCCAGTCTAGTGCATCCGCATCATGTAGATAGACGCTTTCCGGACCCGCCGGATCACGGTTATACATATGTGTCCTGATCGCAAGACGAACCATTTCAATTTTTTCGTCTGGGAAACCGCTACCGTTCAATACCGTATCAACAATGGCAGCTGCCTGGTCGGCGTGATCAACTCCATGCTTTTCCCATCCTGGAAACATAGCCATATCGTGTAGATAGGCAGAGGCGAATAGCACGTCGTCGTCAAGCTTTACCTCGTCTTGCTCGGCGAGTGATTTGACCAAATTATAGTCACGCACGCTGTGCGAAAATCCCCATGCTGGGTGTATAAAATTTGCCTTAGCTAATTCGATCACGTGGGTCCGCCATCCTGCCTGATTGATTTCGTCAGCAGTGGCTATATTGCACAACAAAAATAGTGCGCAGACTATCGCATAAACCTGTTTTGCTTTGACCAACTTCATTTATCTCTCCATTCCATATGCCGTCCGTTCCAGCAACGTTGCTGGCCGAGCGATCGGTTAGCCCAACATGTCAGCGCGCCTGCAGGATCTCGGACAAGCGATCCGGAGTCCCGGGCACGCGTTCCAGTACCGGAAAACGTTCGCCGTCGTGATAGTCCAATCGCAGCGGTGCCGCGGCCCGCAACGAAACTTCGATGGCGGCGATGTTGGTTTTCGCATCCCGTATCGCCTCCTGCATAACGGCGTTGCTGTACGGCTGCCCATTGACCGCGGTGATCGACATGCCAGGCACGAAGCCCGCCTTGGCACCAGCACTATCAGGAAGGACGTCGCCAACCACACCGGCGCCGCTGATATTCAAGCCGATCGAATATTCAAATGCCTTGGTGCCGTTAGACTTGGACCAGTCGCTGGGCCGGTCTCGGTACACCAGCCGGTAGCCGCTGCCGGTGATGCCACCCATCGGACCGTCACCGCTGTGCGAATGTAGGCGCTCGTTGAGAAAGTTCGCCCAGTCGTTCGGCACCACACTGTTCAGCGCGGCGACCAATTGGGCGAACGAGTAAGGCTTCACTTGCGCGCCAAGATTGGCGCCACCGTTGAACATCGCCAGGAAGTCGTCCAGCGATTTGCGGCCGTCGCTGCGATTGCGCATTGTGACATCCACATCCAGCCATATCAGGGCGCCCTCGCCGTAAAACTCGAAACCGTTGCGACGCCAGTTGTCGTAGGCGCCGCCGCCTTTGTCCCACAAAGCCATAGCCGCCACCGCTGTGTCTTGCAGATCGCGCCACTGGCGTCCGCTACGGTGGCTGAAGAGGGCTGCGCTTGCGCCCAGCATGCCGAGGTATTGTTCACGGTTCCACAGGCCAGCACGGGCCGTGAGCACGGCACCCAGATAATCGGTCAGTCCTTCGTAGGCCCACAAGCCGCTGTTGTCGACCGGCACTTGGAAGTTCGGCGTGGTCATGCCGTCGGGCCGACGGTATTTACCGTTCCAGCTATGGACCAAATCATGCGGCATAAAATTAGCATAGCGCGACATCATTCCTTCATCGGTCAGAAATCGCGCGGGGCGGCGGTTATCTAGCGACTGGTGATGGTCAGCTGCGTGTCCTTCGATCTCGTCCGACAGGGTGACGAGCATGCGGAAGGCATCGTAGTGGTGGCTGCGGAACATTTTACTGCTTTGGTTTATCAGTTCGGACAGCTTGTCGATGTAGGCCTGATTGACTTCTAGATTCTCCGGCGCGTCGGCCACCATGTCGAGATAGTGGGGAGGAGTGATTCCCAACGCCAGCGGCACCTCACGGAAATAACGGCCTGCGATCAGAGGCGAATCGACCAGCTGTTCCAATGACACTGTCTGGAATGCGATCAGGCCGGCAGTGCCGACGGCGGCGTTGTCAGCTGGATGCAGTGAGCTGGCATACCGCCATCCCGCGGGCAGCAACAGCGACGGCGTTATTTCGATGCGGTCCACGCGCGTGGCTGGGCCGGCGTAAGGATAAAGCAGCACGTCGTTCCAGCTCAGCACCGCCAACTTGTCGCTGGTCGAGCCTCCGGCCGTGCCTCCCGCCGACGCAGTGATAAAGTCGGTCCTGACTTCGATGCTGTGCGCGCCGTTGGGAACCGTGATGCGGTAGGCGTAGAGGTCAAGCGGATCGCGCCGCCAAGCGAGCTGCTTGCCGTTGGCGCTGATCGTCAGCCCGACCTGCTGAGCGATCGGTGCCACCTCATGCGCATTCGGCATCCACTTCGGATAAGCCAGCGTCAAAGGCCCAGGCTGCACTGGAATGGTCAGTGTCGCGTGAATGATTTTGCGTGGCACGTCGCGCATGTCGACAGCCAGTTGTATCGGTTCGGCGGCGGCTGCGGATAGGGGGAGCAGTAAAATGATCAGCGAAGTGCGCAGTCTCATGTCAATTATCTCTATAAAAAATATAGCGAGTTAATAAGATAGCCCGACCTTTTGACCGATCCATGAAGTATCTTTAGCTGAGCGAATCATAAAATGAGCAACGTCCGCTCGCGAAATTTTTCCGGTACCCCAAGGATTTAATTTTACTTCCGTGCGGTACTGCTTGCGGGCAGCATCGTTCGTCAATTGAGCTGGGCGCACTACCACCCATTCTTCGGAGTAGGATCTTAAAAGTGTTTCAGCCTCTTCATGATCGCGGTAAGTCTCACCAATAAATATTGGCAAAAATATTTTTCCAACCACAAATGGCAAATCGGATCGAGTCTCATGGGTGCCGTAGGCACTCATGTAGATGATTCGTTTTGGCTTTCCTTTCATAACGGCCGAAAGCGAATCCTTTAAAATTCCCTTAATTGGGTAGTCTTGCGAGAGGCCAATATTGTATCGGACAAGATTCCAAGACATGGGATGGCCCAAGGCAACAAACACGGTTTCTTGTTTTGACGCCCATGCTGTCAGGGCTTCTTGATCCGAAACTTCGCCGCGAATAACCTCCAACTTCATTTCTTTAGGCAATTTGTCAGGTTGCCTTACAAATACCGAAACGTCATGGGAGGGAAGCTGTTTGAGAATCTCAAGCCCTGTTAATCCGGTGGCACCCACTATTCCGTATTTCATTGTTAATTTCTCCTTAATTTAGAATTAAAAAATGCAATTTCCCATGGTCAGCTCCTGGGGTAAATATGACGATGCGGATCTCCACCAGATTACTGTCGGCCAGCAGTAGCCTTCACGTTCATCAGAACGTTTGCGGTGAACGCCGCCAGGCCAATAGTGACGCAGCCGGCAGAGATGGATACGATAGGAACTGCAGCTGTATGACCGGTAAGCACCAAGCCGAGACCGAGCATGAAAAATGGCAGGCCGATGTTGTGCAACCAAAAATGAATTCGCGCGAGCAGCGTCAGCGCTGCAGCCGGGTAAAGGTGATAAATCAACCCCGCAAGCGCGAGCGAAGCCCAGCCGAGCAACGCGAGATGCGCATGGACTGGAGCCAAAACAAAATTGTCGGTCGCCCCCATATAACCGCCAAGTAACGCGCCGACGAATAGATAGATCACCGCGATCTTGAGAAATCGAATACCCATTGAAACCTCCTGTAAAAAATAAACAACTGATCGTTGACACGGCCAGCTAAATTAATCAATTGGCCATCAGCCGAACCTCGACGCTACGGAGGCTGAGTCAACCAACAGCTCAGCGCAATGCGGCGCATCGCGTTGGTTGACAAAGCATGGGCTTGGCGACAATGTGCCAACAATTACCTATGCCTTAAGTTGCGCCGCAATCGTGTCAGCCATCGGCGTTGTTGGTCGGCCGATCAATGTACTGAGCTGGCGCTTATCGTCGAAAAGGCCGCCTTGCGAAGCGCCGCTGTCGGAATCTGCGAGCAGATCCGCGACTGGTTCGGGCAGACCAAAGCCCACCAGCGCCGCTTTGTATTCCGCACGCGGCAGGTTCATGTAGTTGACGGCCTTGCCTGACTGCCGCGAGATTTCGGCCGCGAACTCCGACAAGGTATAGGCAGTATCCCCCGCCAGTTCGTAGACCCGTCCGGCTTGATCGGGAAGCGTCATCGCCAAGGCAGCTGCGGCAGCATAGTCAGCCCGCGCAGCCGAAGCAATTCGTCCGTCGCCGGCGCTACCCATCAGCGCACCGTGAGCCAGCGCCGTTGGAATTGAAATCGTGTAATTTTCGGTGTACCAACCATTGCGCAACACAACGAACGGGATGGCTGAAGCTTTAAGCATCGCCTCGGTTTGAACGTGGTCAGCAGCCAACCCCAACGGAGACGTGCTGGCGTGTAGAACGCTCGTGTATCCGATCAACTTGACTTCACAATCAATCGCCGCGTCAATTACGGCGCGGTGGTGAGAGGCGCGCTGTCCGGGCTCGAGCTCGCTCGAAGATATAAGCAGTAGCTTATCCGCACCAGCAAACGCTGTCCTAAGCGACGCTAGCTGCGTGTAATCAGCCTGACGGACTTGAACGCCGAGAATCGATAGATCGGCCGCCTTCGCTGGATCGCGAACTACAGCGACGATGCTTGATGCGGATTCCGTGCGTAGAAGGTTCTGAATTACCAGACGACCGAGCTGCCCTGTGGCTCCTGTAACAACGATCATGACAAATTCCTTGGTTTGGTTGAGTAAGGCACTTACAATAAGGCATTACCTTACTTTCCGTAAGTACGCACCGAAAGGTTAGTGCAGAGATGGCAACGCAAACCAAACTGATCGCATCTGAGTCCTTTTCCGAACAAGTCCGACGCGAGGGGCTCCCGTCAACCGAATGCCCATGCCGTGAGATGCTTAAAGACGTCACAAGTCCTTGGGGCATACTGCTGCTTATCGTGCTGATGGGCGAAGTGCGACGTTTCAGCGAGCTGCGCAGAATGGTCGGCGGCGTGAGCGAAAAAATGCTGTCGCAAACCTTGAAGCGCCTGGAAGCACACGGGTTGGTTCATCGGAAGTCTTATGGGACTGTACCGCCCCACGTGGAATATTCCTTGACTCCACGGGGAAGAATTCTGGGCGAGAGAGTTGAAGCGTTGGCCGATTGTATCGATACCATGCTTCCCGACAGTTTAGATGCACGGCGCCCCCCCTCGCCCAAACACGCCTATCCTGATCTTGCAAGCACCGATGATCCTGTTACTCGGCTTTGACGGCGTGTTCCATCTGGAACCTTGCTAGATGAAGGTACAACTGCCTAGCGGGTGCCTGTTTTTTTCGAAGCAGACTGTCGCGGCTTGCCTCGGCAGGCCTGGTGAAAGACGTGTCAAGCCTATTTGTTCGTAAGCGGAGCAAGCTGCTGCAAACAGCTGTTTTGTTCGAACGGCCGCTTTTCCAAAGGAATTTTCTCGATGCACTGAATCGCTGAGCGGACTCGGCGAAGACGTTGCTCGGAATGGTTGAGCTCGCATTTGTTGGCATAGGTCGAAGGCCATGTACCACCGGCACCAGTCAGAGAACCAATTAACTCACACTCTTCGGCTCGGTATTTCAGCCACGCGGCTTGCTGGGTTTTGAGTGCAGCCAACAGCCTTCCATCCGCTGGAATTCCAGTGCTCGATGAAGAAGAAACAAGCTTAATCAGCTCATCGTGCTTGCTAGCCAAACGTTTCTCAACCGCTTTCTGTTGCTGAACCAGTAGAAGCCCTGTGTGCATAGCGCTTCCTTCCGGCCAGCACTCAGGACGATCCGTGCATTCGACTTCGGCGGACGCAATAGGCGACATGAATACCGGCACAAGAACCCATACGCCGAAAAAAATGCGCAAAAAACGCGTGAGCACAGGTAGCTTTTCAAGAATTTTTTTCATCCGTTGGCTTCTCTTGATTTGATGTGGAACAAATGTCCGTTTCTGGCCATTTGCAACCTGAACCGGCACGGCCATCTGCCAGGTAGCGCCAAATCGGTATAACAGGAACGATTGAATCAGTCTTCAATATCGTTGTACCAAATCCCTGGGGCGCCAACAAAAGCGACACCCCCATAAAAAGATATCGTCCCGCTTGACGGAAAAACAGACGAAGAAACCCGCAAGTCTTTGATCGAAATCAACACCAGGCCTTTCTATATCGCCTAAGATCAGGCGAAATTTTATCTCTTTGTCAAAGGCTTGCCAAATGATCCCCGTCCGCTTACCAGATCCGGTATCGCCGTCGGCTCCCATGCCACATCGTAAAGTAATCCGTTCATGGCTGCTGCCGGTCGCACAGCGCAGCACCGGCCGTGCGCTGGCGTTAGTCTTGCTCGACTTGATCCTGTTCTCGCTGGCGATTGCCGCCACCGTCTGGCTGCACAATGCCGTAGCCAAATTATTGCTGGGCATGGCCGCCGGCTTTATCATTGGCCGCCTGTTCATTCTCGGCCACGATGCCTGCCATCAAAGCTTCACGCCGCACCGGCGCCTCAATCGCTGGCTCGGCCGCCTGGTTTTCCTGCCGTCGCTGACGCCATATAGCCTGTGGGATGCCGGCCATAACGTGGTGCATCACGGCTACACCAACCTGAAAGGTTTCGACTTTGTCTGGCATCCGCTATCGCTGGAGGAATTCCGCGCCCTGCCGCGTTGGCGCCAATGGCTGGAACGCATCTATCGCAGCGGGTGGGGACCTTGGTTGTACTACCTGGTTGAAATGTGGTGGCAACGCATGTATTTTCCCAGCCGGAAGAAAATGCCCACCCGGCGCTCGGTCTTCGTCTGGGATGGCGTGCTGGTTACGGTCGCAGCACTGTCCTGGATTGCTGCGCTTGCCGCTGCCGCGCTCGCTACCGGACAATCGGTGTGGTTGATCTTGCTGGCTGGCTTTGTGACGCCGTTCCTGTTCTGGAACGCGATGATCGGTTTTGTGGTGTATGTCCACCATACCCATACCGGCGTCGCCTGGTACGAGCAGAAAACCGTGTGGGCGGCAGCACAGCCATTTGTCTCCACCACGGTCCACCTCACCTTTCGCTACCGCATCGGTGCTTTATTGCATCACATCATGGAGCACACTGCCCATCATGTCGACATGAGCATCCCGCTCTATCGCCTGCAAAAAGCACAGCAGATTCTGGAAACCATGCTGCCGTCGCGCATAGTGATTCAGAAATTTTCCTGGCGCTGGTACTTTGATACGGCACGCCGTTGCAAACTCTACGATTTTCAGCGCCGCTGCTGGACCGATTTTTCCGGCATACCCACCAGCGCGCCGGCGCAGGTCATCTGACCTTAGGCCGTCAGCCGATGTCTGGCGGTCAAATAGCGTGCTGCGGCGAGCCGCAATGCCCTATCTTCTACCAGACATGCTGCGTCTCGACAGCATCATCGGCCGCCGGCTTCATGACGGGCGGATGTAATTCCATGCAAGCGCCTAAATGGTTTTCGAATAACGCAATGGGCTTTGCGCCAAGGCCAGATAGCGATCAAACACCATGCAGATATTACGGATCAGCAAACGCCCTCTCATGGTCACAGTGATCCATTCGTCATCCAGCTTGAGCAAGCCGTCTGCCGCCAGCAATTCCAATTGCGTCAATTCAGTGGAAAAGTATTCAGAGAACTTGATCGGATAGGCGATCTCGATCGATGCAAGCGATAACTCGAAATTGCACATCAGGCGTTGAATGATCAGCCGTCGCAGCAAGTCATCCATGCTCAGCTTGGCGCCGCGCACAATCGGCAATGCGTGCTGGTCGAGGCGTTGATAATAGGCATCCAAGGTTTTTTCGTTCTGGCTATAGCTGGCTCCGACGGCACTGATGGCAGACACGCCGCATGAGACCAGGTCAGCCTCAGCGTGCGTCGAATAACCTTGAAAATTGCGATGCAGGCGCCCTTGTCGCTGGGCGATCGCTAAATCGTCGTCAGGCTTGGCGAAATGGTCCATGCCGATGTACACGTAACCAGCGTCGGTCAGCCGCTTTATGCAGAGGAACAACATGTCTATCTTGGCTTCCGGCGTCGGCAAGTCGACGTCGGCGATGCGGCGTTGCGGCTTGAATATATGCGGCATGTGCGCATAGCTGAAAACGGCGATCCGGTCCGGCGCCGCTGCGATCACCTTGCTCAGCGTTTGCGCCATCGATATCACATTCTGTTTCGGCAAACCGTAAATCAGATCTATGCTGACTGAGCGAAAGCCGGCATAACGGGCAGCATCAATGATCCTGAGCGTATCTTCCTCAGGCTGGACCCGGTTAACGGCTTTCTGCACCACAGGATCGAAATCTTGCACACCGAGGCTAAGGCGATTAAAGCCCTGGCGCCGCAATGTGACGATGCGTTTCGGCGTAACCGTGCGCGGATCGACCTCTATCGAATATTCCCCCTGCCCGTCCGGTGCAAACTGAAAATTCCGGTGTAGATGCGCAAGCAGATCCGTCATCTGCAAGTCCGTCAGGAAGGTCGGCGTGCCGCCGCCGAAATGCAATTGCTCGACCTGGTTCATGCCTTGAAACAATTCCGCCTGCATCGAGATCTCGCGCTTCAGGTAGGTCAGGTAGAGCGCCGCCTTGCCAAGACTCTTGCTGGCGACCTTATTGCAGGCGCAGTAGTAGCAAATCGTTTCGCAAAACGGAATATGCATATACAACGACAAGGCATGGCGCGCACCCATGTCACGCCTGTTGGCAACTGCTTGCAGATAGTCGTCGGAACCGAAATCTTCTGAAAACCTGTCTGCCGTGGGGTAGGAGGTATAACGAGGTCCAAGCTGGTTCAGCTTGCGCAGCAAGGAGGCATCGAAACTGACTGCATCCATTGAGGGCAAGGATTTTCTGGAAGAAAACATGTACAGCCTCCGGTTATCGGATGTGTCAATACGCGGGACTGACCACATTCATTCAACACAGGGTATCGTGCGGGTCCGGTTCACGCTTTGATATAGATCAATCCTGATTCACCGTGATCTTTCTATCCCCGTATCTATTGCCGCTTTCAATCGATGTGGAATGATATGGTCCACAATCGCGGCCTCTTTAACGATGCCGTCACGATCACAATGAACACAAAGCGGATGTGCATTCAAATAATGAAGCCGCGCCTTCGTCCAAGCGCTGGTATAGCCGCGCTCGTGAACGGTACCATGTCTTTCTGAATCGGCCTTCTGCCTGGCTGTGGAGTGCTTCGTGCAATAGCCAGGCGAATCAATTAGTGCGCCGCAGCCTGGCTGCCGGCATATTAACTTTGGTCTACATGGCATCGGTTCGACTCGATCGCACTACCACCAACGAACGGTCCAAACTAACGTGGCGACTCCCGCAGACGCGACTCCAATGGCCACAATAATGTAGGAGATGCCAATTATCGATGCTAATTTCCCGGCATCTTGCGAATCCAGTTGACCAGTCACATTCATTTTCGAAAACCTCATTTATTTATGCCGCTGAAACGAAAAAGCCCCGAACCAGTGACGGTTCGAGGCTTTGAAATTTGGTGCCAGCAGCGAGGAGCGGTCGCTTTTACGAAAGATCGTGCGGGCTTATCTCCTTACTGATTATCGAAACTATGCTCGCTAATCAACTAAGGACGATTGAATCATAAACAAAAAAGCTCGCCGAGGCGAGCTTAGATCCAACCAATACAGGAGATGATTCCCAAAACCCAATGCTATCTGCAAAGTGGCCTCGACATGTAACGAATCAACTCTTGTATTGGCTGTCACGTTTTGTATGGACGCGACTGGTGACAGAAGAATCATATACTGAGTTTACATACAGTGCAAGCATTTCCTGAATACCTGCAACCAACCCGATGCGGCCGGTTTAAGTCGCCGAGATCCAACATTGAAACGTTGGCCATAGTGCAAGCGAGTAGCCGAAACGGACGATCCACTAAAGCGTTGGATTGAGAAAATAATCTGGCGGCGTGTCACCAGGTTTAAGGCCCATAGCATACATAACTGCCCCGATCGCATCAATGTATGGCCCAGGATTGAATGGCCTGATTGAACACTCCTCAGAACTAAGTGTGTTCATTAAGCCTGTGATGAAAGAAGCATACTCTGTGAATGGCGGCATGCTCGGAACACACCTCATCCCGTGCCATTGCCCGCTCACATACCACCAATATCCCTTGCCCAAAACACAAAGAATAGTACATGGTGGGGAGCTATCGTCGGTATGCTTGAGATACCGCTCCAACTCGTCGCCAACAATATCTGAAGAGAAAGCAAGGAGTATGGCGGAGGGCATGAGCCCGCC
The DNA here is from genome assembly GCF_038896935.1 of Collimonas rhizosphaerae. Taxonomy (NCBI): domain Bacteria; kingdom Pseudomonadati; phylum Pseudomonadota; class Betaproteobacteria; order Burkholderiales; family Oxalobacteraceae; genus Collimonas; species Collimonas rhizosphaerae. Next base: position 53,042 of record NZ_JBANDC010000019.1, on the reverse strand, counting down.
GATCACCGTTCCATCCGCGTCAGTTTTTGGATAAGACTTCAACTTGGCGAGCGCACGAAATTTAGTGTTCGCATCTTTGATCTCGGTCGCTGAAAGCGTCGATTTCACCTCAAACACGTATTCTACGCACTCAACAGGGAAAAGCCCAAGTTGACTGCTGAGAAAAACGGGCGCCACAGTCCTTTTATGATAAACGACAATATCCGCCTGATCCGATTTGTTTCCGAGTGAGTCTATGACCTTCCCTGTACCACATCGGAAGCTTTGAGTTAGGAACGGCTCTACGCATTTCTGCGCTGCCAGTTCACGTATCTCTCCCGCCAAACCGTGATGGTCCGCATGACTTGCCAGTTTGTCGGCTTGTGCCTTTGCCGCCGCGATTAGGCCGGTGACGAAATCGAAATATGGTGTTGTCATCGTGTTGTGTGAATGTATTTGCGATACTCAAGCATATTCGAGCTAAGAATCATTTCCAACACCCTCATTTACTATTCGGATTAATCGGGAACGGACGGTTATCGCAGTCCGCGTCGCTTTGCATCAAGGTACGACATATAAGTGAACGGCTCGAATAGCACACGGAACTCAGTAGTGCTTCGCTTTCCGCGCCAGAGTTGAACACTCTCATTCTGCCCAGCAAGGATTAGACAGAGGATTTCAAGTGATTGCTCGTCGATATCGGGACCAAAGTAAACACCGGTAAGCGTTTCAGGTGAATAGCGGAACTGTGTTCCAGCCACTCCGTGAATCGCGCGCCATTCTTTTTCATACTCCCAAGCTTTAGACTTGGTACAGAAGAGTTCTTGGACTGGATGAAAGTCGCTATCCAGTAACGCATTTGAGATGCTGATGCCGGGAAGCATTGAAACATATTTCACTTGATTGATCTTCTTAAACGGCTCAGTTGAGGTGTTAAATTCTAAGCAGAAACCCTTGTAGTGACCACCATAATGGGACCACATTAGGAGGTCGTCATTGGTTTCCGAGAAACACGCGACACCTCTCTGCGCCAGGAATTTGTCAACCATCTCGCTGAACCCTGTACGAGCCGCTCGCATCAAGCTCTCCCGCATGCGAGGTGGATCGAATACCTCTAAATCTTGGCGACTGCGTGCAGGTATGTTAGGCATCTTTAAATATGCCTGGCGAATCGTTTCAATTTCGAAGTCGGTTGGGATCAGAATGTTCGGGGTGAGAGCGCAGTCGTATGGATCGTTGAACTTAAGCGGCGAGCCGAAGTAGATAATCTGCCCTTTGAGATTAAGCAGAGATTGTGTCGAAAACGCCTCGTACTTGTAGAGCGAAGCTGGAGGATTCATCTGCGAGACCTAGCGTTTGTAATTTCTACGTGTGTGACCATAGATAAACTAATCGGAAATGCTAATTGATGAGATCGCCGAACGTCAGCCATGAAAAAAAGATAAAGAATTCCAATAACACCCTATCTTTACAGTCCAAGCTGATATTTCGCCGCTCCCATATTCGGTGCGTACTCTATTCTCAGAGCGTTAAATTCCATCGCAAGATCTGCCTTTAATTGAGATCTATTTTCCACCGCATAGTCTTTTGTATTGGATGAAACAAACACTATTTTTGCATTCAGCCCAGCCGCGCGCAGTGATCGAACAGCATCCAGGTAAGTTTCGATAAAACTACTAGCTTACCCTGCCGAATTAATGGCCGCTCGACCGGCTTCGGCAACACCACGAAAAAAGAAAGCCAACCAGAACGGCACACTTTTTTGATAGGAAGAGTCGTTATGCGTCCACTTGGTGGCTATGCGGCACTCTCGTAATCATCCAGCATCCTGTAGAGTTCAAGCAACTCCACTTCATGCGCAACGTCCCCTTCAATCTCATCTACGCGATTTCGGAGTAGATACCACTCACGTTCCCCTTTGATCTTCCCACGACGGATTATCTGCTCTCGCTTCTGCCGCTCTTTTTCGAAAAAAGCTGGCATATGAGTCTCCACTACTCTATAAAAAATTTTAAGCGCCGTACTTTGGATATCTTCTGGCAGCTTAAAATTAGTAAGGAATTGCGGCGTTTCTCTTAAGCCTTGTTCGCATCCTGCAGCAATCGCTGAACGCTTCACTTGAGGGTCAGCTTTCGCTGTTTGAATGAACGGTATAAAGGAATCAAATAGGTCTATCAATTTTTGATCGCCAAGTACTCTGTACTCCGCTGCGAGCTCTTCGTAGGTATCAACAATTGCATCCAGCTTTGTTTTTGACTTGTTTTTCATATATAGAATACGAACATGGCTTCCAATCTCTGGTGAATAGAGACGATTTAATCTGTTGGATTGCAACGCTTCCACACCAACCAAAATACAAACCCTGTCAAAGCTCCCAAGCCTCCCACAATCGCAACATTTTGAAAGTAGCTATTCCACCATGCCTGTGTAGGAACACCATCTTTGATCATCACTATCCCGTTGCTAATGTAGCCAGCGTTCATTGTGTATCGCGGCATAAGAAAAATACCAGCTGGAATACTCCCGAGGAACAGTCCCAACAGAATAACCGTCCAGCTACGAAATATTTTCAATGTTCGCAACAGCCACACACCCGGCAATCCGAAAAGAAAAATATGTCCCGCTGAGACCAAAAAAGAACCAATAAATACAAGCGAAATTATTGAACCAACCGACTCGTTGCGACCGGCAGTTAACAGTAGAGAGAAAAAAGTATATCCGACCGCAATGATGGGCGGAGTACAAATGGCAACTCCAATTGGCAAACCTATGTTAAGAGACTTTTTCATATTATTGATTTTTTTTTGCGTAAACAAAGCTACCTAATTGGTCAAGGGCGATTTCCCCTCTTGATGCATCATGAGTGAATAAAGTTCTGCAACACGCTCAACGGTAATTCCCGTGCGCTGTTCAATCGCAAGTGGATGATCGGTCGGTTCGAGTTCAACATATGGACGAATACCATCATCGCGCAGGTGAACCATCGTTTTTAGACCTATGGTGTCTGGATAAGGCTTCAGCCATGCATTAAGCCATCCGAAGAACGGCCCGACTTGTGAACGCTTTTCTTCTCCAAAATATTTAAGCCATAGAAGAAAATTGGCTTCACTTAGTGAAACCCACACTCCCCAACTGAAAGACTCGGTTTCACCTTGGACAGGAATTTCAATACATCCACGAACGAAGTACTGCTGTTTGTCGATTACGCAGTCATCGCTTCCCAAATCACAGCGCCTAGCACGCTCCTCTTCTGGGACACCGTAGTAACTAAGCGGAGCATGGGCGCCAAAACTCGGCATACCTTCATGGGTTTCGCCACATGAGTTACATCTAAAAGTAAACGGCATTCTAGTCAAAGCTTTCGAGCGAACAAACGGTGAGTTCCTTCGGTATCACTGGCAGTGATCATGGGTAATGCCTCTCTAGAAACTTACATAATTCACTTGCGAATTATACAATTAAGAAACGATAATGTACGGCAACATTATTAATCTATGGGCGAATCTAGATTTTCGCGAAAACACAATAAGATTCCAGGGAAGAATGTGATCACTGATTCGATGAGTGCCTACAAGCCAAATGATATTTCCAATGGCCCGCAGTTATACAAAACTATTGAAATTGACCCACCATTTTTTGCTGTGTCTCTTTTCAAACTCGCTATCATGTCTATCTTCACGGCGGGTATTTATGAGATCTATTGGTTTTATCGAAACTGGCGGATTATCAAAGTCCGAGAGAAGTCCAATATAGCCCCAGGCGTTAGGTCCGTATTCTCGGTCTTTTTCTGCTATCAATGCTTTTCCCGTATCCACAAATATGGTGCTCAGATCGGAGTGCAGTCAGTTGTGCCTCCCATTGCATGGGCTGCAGGGTGGCTGCTAATTACAATCTCGCCCCAACTTCGAGGGCCGTGGCTGTTGTACTACTTGCTTTCATTTATTTACTTACTCCCAGTGCAGGCACATGTAAATCGGATAAATGCAGCAATGCATCCTCCTCACGCTGAAAATTCCAAATTCAGCCGATCGAATTGGATAGTTATTGCCATCGGTGCGATCATGTGGACACTCATAAGTGTCGGAGTCAATCAACAGAAGTTCTAACTGCTGTATACGTCATAGCTTATTAACGGTGAGTGTGTGTTCAAAATCAATGCGTGGCAGTCCACAACGATAGGACTAAGTGTTAGCTTACTAGCGATGGGCCTCGGCTGCACAAATCAGTATACAGCAACATTGCGCGGATAAACATTATGCGTACAGGTTCACGAGCAGGCTATTGGATTGTAGAGTGGACGGAGGATTGGGACCCATCTCTTAAGGACCTCATTGATCGACTTCCCGAAATAGTTGTAGGACGGTATGTAGCCATCGCATCATGCGATAGCGGACCATATAGGCCGACGGACGCCGATATAAAAACCGGATGGGAAGACCAACACGGAATAACGATTAGCCAGCGGATTTCAAAGGTTTCGCAATTGCCCATGCCAGGCTTTGACGAATGGTACGTGTACGATAATTCTGGAGCCCTTGGCCACTGTCGCTCATTTGTAAATCACTTTGGATTTGCGCCACTCGACGCAAGCAGCGGCTTAGCAAATGCGTTCTGGGCACAAGTAGAAGCATGTCGACCACTGCATGTGCTTGGTGCCGGGACACCGACAATGTTTTTTGTAACGCTCGACGAAACACTATTTAAGAGGGTAACAAATGCTTAGCTTGCCGCTCAACTCTGATGCTTCACACCGTTTACGTTTGCCATTAGAAAGCTTTGGCACATGAATCATCTAGAGTTTAAATCGCCAGACGATGGCTCGCTCCTAATTTTTGACGTGATTTCGCGTTATAAAGAAGAAACAGTTTTTAATGTTGCAGTGAAAACGCCTTGGTTTACGGGTGTGGCGCCGTCGTCAACTTATATGGTCTCGTCTCCCGCAGATTTATTTCGAGAGATGGTCAATGACTGGATGGGGTGGAAACAGAAAAAAACGTGGAGTGACCTGGAAGAGCGCGTTTCATTCGAGGCCACGTCCGATGCCACGGGACATATTAGCCTCAGGATAATTCTCAATGGGGATAACTACGATTCCTGCTTAAAAGTATGCGTGATGTATGAGGCTGGCCAGCTTGCTGCGATGGCGAACGAACTTACTATTTTTTTCGGATAACTACTTCTTCAGTCTAATCATTACTTCAGCTTCCGATTGACCAACTTCACCAATTCATTGCATTGTTCTTTTGGACTGAATGCGCCATGGGCATAAGCGGTCTTGATAGAGAAAGCAAACAGTAAACAGCTTCGTAAAATTATTAGGGGCTTGGTCCTAAAGTTACGATTTCACTTGTCGGATCCTTAGGCGAAAATACATTAACGCAGCCATTGCCAGTTACAACCAACCATTCCCTACATGAGCGATCCCAACCTTGAGTAGCTGTTTCTTCACTCGACCAACCGCCACCAACAACTTCGATTATATGGAAGCCTCTCGGAAAACCGCTTGAGGCCCAGTATCGAGCCAAATCGAGTTCATCGAGATATCTAAATCCCGTGACATTTTCAAAGCAAATTTGAAGACCTGAAACATCGCCAGAAGGCGTCACAGATGTTGCAATTAGTACGGATAAATTCGGCGGATCAAAAATAATTTTGCTGACGTCCGACGGAAAATCGACTCCAGTTTCCGTACCGAAGGGAATCGCCCGAAACGTATTAGATCGATTGTTGATTTGATCCATCTATCGAAGCTCGAACGACGTTTTCAAAGGTAGTGTCACTTTCCGAATATTGTCTTTTAGCGAAATCCGCACCGTCCACTTTCCCAGAGGGTCGTCAGGATCACCAACAAAATCAATAACAGGTAACGCCAGATACATACTGTAGGCACTCCCCTTTATAGGTCCTTTATAACAAACAGTGTTCGTCTGGTTCATGGCTGCAGAACCATCAGGCTTAGCTATGTTGATATCACAAGTTATGTCTGCGCTACTTTCATTACTCAACTGTGGATTTGCAAAGAACGTAAGGACGAAAATGTGTTTTCCGCGTGGGAGGGATTTTGCCTCCTTGAACTCAGGAACCGTCTCCGCTGGCGTATTCCATTTCTCCCGCCAATCCGCATCCGACGTCACAAGCACCGAACCTCCGAATCCACGTTCCGACTGACGCGACTCAGTATTCGGAATAGGATGTCCCTGCCGATCCCTCCAATAGCTGTCTTGTCCCCAGGCTGGGAAAGCAATCAAAGTAAAAAGAATTACGGCGAGAAAATTCTTCATAGACAAATGTTCCGAGGTTAACTGCTTCTGCAGTCTGGTCATTACTTCAGCTTCTGATTGACCAACTTCACCAATTCATTGCATTGTTCTTTTGAACTGAACGCGCGCATTGGAATGACGCATGCCGAATGCGCCGTCACGTATATCGCTACGTGACCAGGCCGACGTACTGCCTTTAGTATCCCATCCCAATAGAAGAACGATTTACTGTACTTCGTTTGATCAACAAGGGATTCATCCTGTATTTCGACTGAATGCTTCGTGCATGTAGATTTATCTTTTTTTGAAAACAAATAGATGCCATTGAAGACTATCTGAATCAGCCACAACGCGACGTAAGACAGGAATGCACCGATGCCTGCAGCCAGAACAGAACTATCCTCCAATCCCGTTCTAAAGACCCAAAAGGACATGAGCAAATAAAGCACCTGTAAGACTATGGAGTGGAATTGATGAAAGACACAGAAGATAAAAATATCTGAGAATTTGTTTTCATACTCTATTTTCATGACGTTTATTTTTTTGATCTAACAAATTCGGGGATAGGTGATTTACGCATGCTGCCACGGATATGTTCTTATAGCAACATTAAAGAACTATCAACGCGGGCGCCTCCGAAATATTGCCATTTAAATCACGCCACGCTTCCTCAGCTCCGTCGCAATTTCTCTTTTTGCCGCTTCGTATAGCTCATCAAGATCAGCGTATCGCCATGTTTTATACCCAACGCCCAAGCGGATATAAATGGCCCTCCGACTGACTTCCCGAAGGCTGTCGATCGCAGCGTTGGTTGGCTTGGGCGAGTTCCGTTGCTGTTCGTTGCGGCACCAGTTGCGCCAGGTGGCCAGCCAATTGGTTTTGCAACCCTTCTGTCCTGGGACGGAAATCCAGTGATCCCCGAATTTGTCGGCTATCCAACGCTCATTTCAGCGCGCCAGAGCAGTTGGTGGGCTTGGCCATATTCACTTTCATGACCTGCGCCACAGCGCGGCAAGTGAACTAATTAATGCAGGAGTTGACCTGTTTACGGTCGGGAGAGTGCTTGGACACAAAGACCCGCGAAGCACGCAGCGCTATAGCCATCTTGCCATCGATACATTGACTGCTGCAGTGGGGAAAATTGGGAAAAAAAATGGGTAATGGTCAATATGTCTCCCACCACCAAAGAAAAAAGCCACCGGTTAGGGTGGCTTTGATTTCTTGCTCATGCTCTGAAACCCGCATGGATATTACGTGTACTGGCGGAGAGGGTGGGATTCGAACCCACGGTACGATTTAACGTACGCTTGATTTCGAGTCAAGTACATTCGACCACTCTGCCACCTCTCCGGTTTCGGTCGACTTGCTGTGTTTAATGCAGCAAAGCGCAAGATTATAGCAGACTCTTTTTGACTATGGAATGACTTTTTATTCAAGCCATTCCACTGCCGGATCCTGCGTTCAAACAACGCAAAATAGCCCTGTCAAATCAATTACTTAGCGCTCAATCTGGTGATGCCGCCCATGTAAGGATGCAGCACCGCCGGGATTTCCACGCTGCCGTCCGCCTGCTGGAAATTCTCCAGTATCGCCACCAGCGTCCGTCCAACCGCCAGGCCGGAACCGTTCAGGGTGTGCACCAGTTCGGTCTTGCCCTGCGCATTGCGGAAACGCGCTTGCATGCGGCGCGCCTGGAATGCCTCGAAGTTGGAGACCGAGGAAATTTCGCGGTAGGTGTTTTGCGCCGGCAGCCATACTTCCAGGTCATAGGTCTTGGCTGAGCCGAAACCGATATCGCCGGTGCACAGGGACACCACGCGATACGGCAGGCCGAGCTTCTTCAGGATGTTTTCTGCATGGCCGACCATTTCCTCCAGCACTTCATAGGATTTTTCCGGATGCACGATCTGCACCATTTCAACCTTGTCGAACTGGTGCTGGCGGATCATGCCGCGCGTGTCGCGGCCATAGCTGCCGGCTTCCGAGCGGAAGCACGGCGAATGCGCAACCATCTTGAGCGGCAACGTGTCGCCGGCGAGGATTTCGTCGCGCACGATATTGGTCAGCGGCACTTCCGCCGTCGGGATCAGGTACAGCGCCGCGGCGTCGGCGGCCTGCTCGCCTTCCTGGCCGCCCTTCTTGACCGCAAACAGGTCTTCTTCAAACTTGGGCAGCTGGCCGGTGCCGCGCAGCGAATCGGCGTTTACGATGTAAGGCGTATAGCACTCGGTGTAGCCGTGCTCGGCGGTTTGCGTATCGAGCATGAACTGGCCCAGCGCGCGGTGCAGGCGGGCGATGCCGCCCTTCATGACGGAAAAGCGCGAGCCGGTGATCTTGGCGGCGACGTCGAAATCCAGGCCGAGCGCGGCGCCGACATCGACGTGGTCGCGTGCTTCGAAATCGAAGCTGCGCGGCGTGCCCACTTTGCGCACCTCGACATTGCCGGCTTCATCGGCGCCGACCGGCACCGATTCGTGCGGCAGGTTCGGGACCGCCAGCAAGAATCCGCTGACCTGTTCCTGCACCTGGTCGAGCCGGGTTGCCGACGCCTTCAACTCATCGCCGATGCCGGCGACTTCAGCCATCACGGCGGAGGCGTCTTCGCCCTTGCCTTTCAGCATGCCGATCTGCTTGGACAGCGAATTGCGCTGGCCCTGCAGCTCTTCGGTACGGGTCTGGATTTGCTTGCGTTCGGCTTCCAAGGCGTTGAAGCTACTGACGTCGAGCTTGAATTTGCGCGTGGCCAGGCGGTCGGCGGCGCTAGCGATGTCTTTGCGAAGAAGTTGGATGTCGATCATGGACTTGGAATAGATAGGGGAAGGAATAAGCTGCCATTGTACCAAGCCCGGCCAGTCCCCGGCCAGCCAATCTAAGCGGCCGGGATTGCAATATGCACAATAAACCCGCAGCCGATACGGGACAATACATTGCACCCTGCCCCTGTACAGCGGCAATACGGCAACTTTACTTGCCGAGGTCGACCTTGCTGAAATCATGCAGCGCGAACGCCGACATCTTGAAGCCGATCACCTGCTTGCGGATCGGCGTATGCGTCAGCGAGTGCGCCAGCGGTATCCATGGCGCTTCCTCATGCACCATCGCCTGTGCCTGCTGATACAGCTTGGCGCGCTCATCCTGCTTCGGCGTCAGCTTGGCTTTCTGGATCAATGCCTCGAAATTCTTATCGCACCAGCGCGCGGTATTGCCGCCGCTGCGCACCGATTCGCAGCCCAGCAAGGTTGCAAGGAAATTGTCGGGATCGCCGTTGTCGCCCGACCAGCCGAACATCATTGCCTGCTGGACGCCTTGCTTGCTGCGCTTCAGGTACTCGGTCCATTCGTAGGTGGCGAGCGTGGCCTTGACGCCGATCTTGGCCCAGTCGGCCTGGATCAGCTCCGCCATGCGCTTGCCGTCCGGATTGTAGGGACGGGTCACCGGCAGGTACCACAGTTCGACCGCGACGCCGTTGGGATAACCGGCCTTGGCCAGCAAAGCCTTGGCCTTGGCCGGATCGTAGGCATAATCCTGGATCTTGTTGTCGTAAGACCAGAGCGTGGGCGGGATCGGATTCTTGGCGACCTGGCCGGCGCCCTGGTACACCGTCTTCAGGATCGTCTGCTTGTCGGTGGCCAGGTTCAGGGCTTGCCGCACCAGCTTGTTGTCGAACGGCTTTTTCTCGACATTGAACGAGATATAACCGACGTTCAAGCCTTCCTTGCTCAGCAGGGTGATGGCCGGATCGGCTTTCATCAGTTCGATGTCGGCCGGCTTGGGAAACGCCATTACCTGGCATTCATTCGCCTTCAACTTGGCGTAACGCACCGAGGCGTCCGGCGTGATCGCAAAAACCAGGTTGTCCAGCTTCGGCCGGCCGTCCCAATAGGCGTCGAACGCCTTGTAGCGGATCACCGCATCCTTTTGATAGGACACGAACTGGAACGGGCCGGTGCCGACCGGCTCGCGGTCGATCACCTCGGGCGTGCCTGCCGCCTTCATCTTGTCGGCATATTCGGCCGACAGGATAGAGGCGAAATCCATGCCGAGGTTGGCGATGAACGGCGCTTCCGGATGCTTCAGCTTGAACACCACGGTGTAGGCGTCGAGCTTGCTGACCTTGTCGACGATCTTGTCCATACCCATGTCGAGGAAATAGCTGAAGCTGGCGCCGGTAGCAAGCTGATGGAATGGATGATTGACATCCGCCATGCGGTTGAACGAAAACAGCACGTCGTCGGCATTGAAATCGCGGCTCGGCTTGAACCTGGCGCTGCTGTGGAACTTGACGCCCTTGCGCAGTTTGAAGGTGTAGGTCAGGCCGTCCTCCGACACCGTCCAGGATTCCGCCAGCGCCGGGACGATCTTGGTGGTGCCCAGTTCAAACGCCACCAGGCGGTTGTACAAAGGCACCGAGGAAGCATCGAAAGTGGTGCCGGTAGTAAACAGCTGCGGATTGAATCCCTCCGGGCTGCCTTCCGAGCAAAACACCAGCGTCTTGGCCGCGAACGCGATATTGGCCGTGCCGCACAGCAGCGCGGCCGCGCCGATTGCCGCCGCCAGTTTCAGCTTCTTGCCCCACTGCGCGCCCTGCTTCCTTGCCTTTAGCATGCCATTCCCTGTCAATGAATTTCTTCCACCCGGTGGCATGCCACCATGCTGCCGCCAAACTCGCGCAAGGCCGGCACTTCCTGCCGGCAGCGTTCGACCGCATACGGGCAGCGGTTGTTGAAACTGCAGCCCGGCGGCGGCGCCAGCGGCGACGGCAGTTCGCCCGGCAGCATCATCTTTTGCTGGCGCTGGGCCGGATCGATGCGCGGGGTGCTGGCCAGCAGCGCCCGGGTATAGGGATGCAGCGGCCGGCTGAACACCTGCTGCTTGCTGCCGTGCTCCACGGTTTTACCGAGGTACATCACCAGCACATCGTCGGCGATATGCTCGACCACCGACAGGTTATGCGAGATGAACAGGTAGGCAACGCCGCTGGCCTGCTGCAGGTCCATCAGCAGGTTCAGCACCTGCGCCTGGATCGAGACGTCGAGCGCGGATACCGGCTCGTCGGCGACGATCACCTTCGGATCCAGCATCAGCGCGCGCGCAATCGCCACCCGTTGCCGCTGGCCGCCGGAAAACATGTGCGGATAGCGGCTGTAGTGTTCCGGCCGCAGGCCGACCTTGGCCATCATGGCGCGCGCCTTGTCGGCGCGCTCGGCGGCGTTCAGGCCGGTATTGATGATCAGCGGCTCTTCCAGCATCTGCCCGACTTTCTTGCGCGGGTTCAGGCTGGCGTAGGGATTCTGGAACACCATCTGCACCAGCGGCCGCACCCGTTTCAGGGTAGCGCGGTCGGCATCGGCGATGTTGGCGCCGTCCATCCACAGCTCGCCGCCGGTAGGCGGTTCGATCATGGTGATCTGGCGCGCCAGGGTCGACTTGCCGCAGCCGGACTCGCCCACCACCGCCAGCGTCTTGCCCGGCTGCAGGCTGAACGACACGCCGTCCAGCGCGCGCGCCGTCGCTTTCGGTTTAAACAAGCCTTGCGATACGCTGTAGTGCTTGACCAGGTTTTTTGCTTCCAGCAGGGTGACCGGGTTGGCGATCACATTCATATTGGCGTTCATCATCATGCGGCCCCACTGCTCAGCGTCAAATCGGGTGTCTTGCGGGATATTTCCGACCAGCCGTTAGTCAGCCGGCCACCTGCATCCAGCGGAAAATGGCAGCGCACCTGTTCATGCGGCGCGCCCGCCAGCTCGGGCCGGACCTGGCTGCAGCGGTCTTGCGCATAGGCGCAGCGCGGGCTCAACAGGCAGCCGGCAGGCCGGTCGTACTGGCCGGGCACCACGCCGGGAATGGTTTGCAAGCGTGCGCGGCCGATATTGTGTTCCGGCAGCGCCGCCAGCAGCGCCTGGGTGTAGGGATGCTTCGGCGCATTGAAGATATCCGGCACGCGGCCGGTTTCCACTACCTGCCCGGCGTACATCACCACCACCCGCTGCGCGGTCTGGGCCACCACGCTCAGGTCATGGGTGATCAGCATCAGGGCCATGCCGCGGTCGCGCTGCAGCTGCAGCAGCAATTCCAGCATCTGCGCCTGCACCGTGACGTCCAGCGCCGTGGTCGGTTCGTCGGCGATCAGCAAACGCGGATTGCAGGCGATCGCAATCGCCACCATCACGCGCTGGCTCATGCCGCCGGAAAGCTGGTGCGGGTAGGCGTCCAGGCGCCGTTCCGGGTCGGGAATGTCGACCTGCTTGAGCAGGGCCAGCGCCTTGGCGCGCAATTCCTTGCTGGAGCCGCCCTGGTGCACGCGCAAGGTTTCGATCAACTGGTACGCCACCGTAAAAGACGGGTTGAGGCTGGTCATCGGATCCTGGAAGATCATGGCGATGTCCTTGCCCAGCATGCCGCGCCTTTCCTTTTCAGGCATCTTCAGCAGGTCGCGGCCGTCGAACGCCATGCGCTCGCCCTTGACCCGGCCCGGGTAGTCGATCAGCCCCATCAGCGCCAGCGAGGTGACGCTCTTGCCGGAACCGGATTCGCCGACGATGCCGACCACTTCGCCGGCTTCGATGCTCAGGTCGAGGCCGTCGACCGCGGTGAACGGCGATGCTGTCGAGCCGAATTCGACTCGCAGCTGCTTAATTTCCAACAGTGCCATAGTCCTGCCTTATCGTTTCAGTTTGGGGTCGAGCGCATCGCGCAAGCCGTCCCCCATCAGGTTGAACGCCAGTACCGAGATCAGGATCGCCAGGCCGGGGAAAGCCACCACCCACCAGGCGCTCTGGATGAATTCCATGGCGCTGGCCAGCATCGAGCCCCATTCCGGCGTCGGCGGCTGCGCGCCCATGCCGAGGAAACCCAGCGCCGCCGCATCCAGGATGGCGGACGAGAAGCCGAGCGTGGCTTGCACGATCAAGGGCGCCAGGCAGTTGGGCAGGACGCAGTTGAACATGATGCGCAAGGTGCCGGCGCCGGCGATGCGCGAGGCGCTGACATAATCGCGCGACATCTCGCCGATCACCGCGGCGCGCGTCTGCCGCGCATAATGCGGCAGCATCACGACGGCAATCGCGTACATCGCATTCATCAGCCCTGGTCCGAGGATAGCGACCACGGCAATCGCCAGCAGCAGGCTCGGCAAGGCCAGCATGATGTCCATCAGGCGCATGATGGCGACTTCCACCAGGCCGCGGAAATAACCGGCCAGCAGGCCCAGCAGCACGCCGGTGGTGAGCGACAGCGAAATCGACACCAGGCCGATCAGCAGCGACAGCCGCACGCCGTGGATCAGGCGCGACAGCATGTCGCGCCCGACCGGATCGGTGCCAAGCAGGAACTGGCTGCTGCCGCCCGCTTGCCAGACCGGCGGCACCAGGGTCGATTGGCGGAACTGCTCGATCGGCGAATGCGGCGCGATGACGTCGGCGAACAAGGCTGCCAGCACCATCGCGATGATGATGGCAAGGCCGATCACGGCGCCGCGGTTCTGGCTGAAATAACCCCAGAATTCGCGCAGCGGATGCGGCGGCGCGGTGGCGCCTGCCTTCGGTGGAGAATCAGTTTGCGGCGCACTGACGGGCGTTGCGTTAACGTTGTTCATGAGCGATGGCGAATACGTGGGTTAATCACGCCGTACAGCAGGTCGACGGCAAGATTGACGAGGATGATGGTGATCGCCGACAGCAGGATGCCGCCCTGCACCACCGGATAATCGCGGCGCTGGATCGCAGCCACCAGCCATTTGCCGATGCCAGGCCAGGAAAAGATGGTTTCCGTCAGGATCGCGCCGGCCAGCAAGGTGCCGACCTGCAGGCCGACCACCGTCACCACCGGGATCAGGGCGTTGCGCAGCGCATGCACCGCCACCACCCGCGCCCGCGACAGCCCTTTGGCGCGCGCGGTGCGTACATAATCCTCGCGCAGGACTTCCAGCATGGCGGAGCGCGTCATGCGCGCAATCACGGCCAGCGGGATGGTGCCGAGGGCGATGGTGGGAAGGATCAGGTGCGACAGCGCGGATTTGAAGGCGCCGCTATCGTCCGACAGCAGGCTGTCGATCAGCATGAAGCCGGTGACCGGCGGCACGTCGAACAGGATATCGATGCGGCCCGAGACCGGGGTCCAGCCCAGGGTCACGGAAAACAGCAGGATCAGCAGCAGCGCCCACCAGAACACCGGCATCGAATAGCCGGTCAGGGAAGCGCCCATCACCGAGTAGTCCAGCACGGTATTGCGTTTCAGGGCGGCCAGTATGCCGGCCGGCAAACCGACGATCAGCGCAAACAGTATGGCGCAGAAAGACAGTTCCAGCGTCGCCGGAAACAGTGTCTTGAATTCGCTCAGCACTGACGTATGCGTCATGATGGACATGCCCAGGTCGCCCTTGAACAGGTTGCCGAGGTAATTCAGGTATTGCATGTAGATCGGCTGGTCGAGGCCCAGGTCGTGCGCCATTTGCGCGTAGCGGGCCGGGTCCATGCCGCGTTCGCCGGTCATGGCTTCGACGGCGTTGCCTGGTATGAGGTGTATCAGTAAAAACACCAGCAGCGTGATGCCGAGGAAGGTCGGGATGACCAAACCGACACGGCGCAGGAGAAATCCAAACATTGGCGTTACCTGTTCGATGAAAGATGACAGCAACAGTGCTGTCTGATGCTAGCGGTAAATTTAAGCCGCTCGCTACTTCGTATAGCGAGCGGCTTAATCAGAACAAAACCACGGCCATGGCTTACTTGGCCAGGTCGACCTTCTCGAAGTGGTGATGGGCGAACACTGCCATCTTGAAGCCGATCACTTCCTTGCGCACCGGCGTGAAGCGCACCGAGTGAGCCAGGTCGATCCATGGCGCCTCGTCATGCAGGATCACCTGGGCCTGTTCGTACAGCTTGGCGCGTTCATCCTGCTTCGGCGTCAGCTTGGCTTTCTGGATCAGCGCTTCGTAGTCCTTGTTGCACCAGCGCGCGGTATTGCCGCCGCCCTTGACGCCTTCGCAGCCCAGCAGCGGTGCGAAGAAATTGTCAGGATCGCCGTTGTCGCCGGACCAGCCGAACATCATCGAATGCTGGTCGCCCTGCTTGCTGCGCTTCAGGTACTCGGTCCATTCGTAGGTAGTGAGCTTGGTCTTGACGCCGATCTTGGCCCAGTCAGCTTGGATCAGCTCGGCCATGCGCTTGCCGTCGGGGTTGTATGGGCGGGTGACCGGCAGGTACCACATCTCGACTTCGACGCCGTTCGGGTAACCGGCCTTGGCCAGCAATTCCTTGGCCTTGACCGGATCGTAGGTGTAATCCTTGATCTTGTCGTTATAGCCCCACAGCGTCGGCGGGATCGGGTTCTTGGCTGGGACGCCGGCGCCTTGGTAGACGGTCTTGAGGATGGTCTGCTTGTCGACCGCCATGTTCAGCGCCTGGCGCACCAGCTTGTTGTCGAACGGCTTTTTCTCCACATTGAACGAGATGTAGCCGATGTTCAAGCCCGGCTTGGTCATCATGGTGACGGCCGGATCGGCTTTCATCAATTCGATGTCGGCCGGTTTCGGGTACGCCATGACCTGGCACTCGTTGGCCTTGAGCTTGGCGTAACGCACCGAAGCATCGGGGGTGATGGCGTAGATCAGGTTGTCCAGCTTCGGCCGGCCGCCCCAGAAAGCGTCGTTGGCCTTGTAACGGATCACCGCGTCTTTTTGATAGGACACGAACTGGAACGGTCCGGTGCCGATAGGCTCGCGGTCGATCACCTCAGGCGTGCCGGCTTTCTTCATGTTGTCGGCATATTCGGCCGACAGGATCGAGGCGAAATCCATGCCGAGGTCGGCGATGAACGGCGCTTCCGGGTGTTTCAGCTTGAATACCACGGTGTTGTCGTCGACCTTTTCCACCTTGTCGATGATCTTGTCCATGCCCATGTCCAGGTAGTAGCCGAAGCTCTGGCCGGCAGCCAGCTTGTGGTACGGGTGGCTGGGGTCGCCCATGCGGTTGAACGAGAACAGCACGTCGTCGGCGTTGAAATCGCGGGTCGGCTTGAACTTGGCGCTGCTGTGGAACTTGACGCCCTTGCGCAGCTTGAAGGTGTAGGTCAGGCCGTCTTCCGACACGCTCCACGATTCAGCCAGGCCAGGGATCGGCTTGGTGGTGCCCAGCTCGAATTCGACCAGGCGGTTGTACATCGGCACCGACGACGCATCGAAGGTGGTGCCGGTGGTGAACAGCTGCGGATTGAAGCCTTCCGGGCTGCCTTCCGAGCAGAACACCAGGGTCTTGGCCGCTGCAGCATAACCGGCAGTGGCGCACAGGACAGCTAGCAACGCCGCCTTGGCGATCAGTTTTCTTTTCATCATAGGTCTCTTTCCTTAGGTTATGGTGAAACTGGTGTATTTAACAATAATTCACGAGAGGAACACAAGCGCAATGTACAACGCATACCTGCAAGTTCCTAGCACCTTCATGCCGCCATCAGCGCTTCGATCTCGGCACAGGTTTTAGGAATGGCCGGGCCCAGCACCCGCGCCCCGGATTCGGTGACCAGCACATCGTCTTCGATGCGGATGCCGCCAAAATCGATGTGCTCGACGAATTTGCCATAGTTGATCAGGGTGCCGTGGCGCGCCTCCGCCTGCCAGCGCTGGATCAGGGCCGGGATGAAATACATGCCCGGCTCCACCGTCACCACCATGCCTGCCTGCAGCGGCTTGGCCAGGCGCAGGTTGCGCAGGCCGAACAGTTCGCTGCGGCTGACGCTGGCGTCGTAGCCGACCCGGGTCTCGCCCAGGCCTTCCATATCGTGCACATCCAGTCCCAGCTGGTGGCCCAGGCCGTGCGGGAAACAGATGGCATAGGCGCCCGATTCCACCACCTGCTCCGGCGTGCCGTTGAAAAACCCGAGCGCCGCCATCGCCGCCGCCATGTGGCGGGCAGCCAGCTTGTGCACTTCCAGGTAAGAGACCCCCGGCCGCATGGCGTCGATGGCACATTGCTGCGCGGCCAGCACGATGTCGTACAGGCTGCGCTGGCGTTCGCTGAAGCGGCCGCCGACCGGGAAGGTGCGCGTGATGTCGCTGGCGTAACCCAAGGTGCTGGAGGCGCCGGAATCGTTGACCACCAGGTCGCCCGCCTGCAAAAGATTCTGGTGGTCGCGGTTATGCAGGATCTCGCCGCTGCGGGAAAAAATCATCGGGTAGGCGTTCTGCAGGTCGTGGCTGCGCATGATGCCTTCCATCGCCGCCGCCACCTGGTATTCATAAGCGCCGGCCTTGGCTTGCCGCATGGCGGCGAGGTGCATGTCGCGCGTGACAGCCAGGGCGCTTTCTATTTCCGCGATTTCCTCGTCGCCCTTGATTTCGCGCAAGGCGATCACGGCGGCCATCAGGCTTTCGGAAGCGCCGGCCTTGCATTGTTCGGGAGTGCAATCCAGCAGGCGCGCCAGTTCGAGTATGGTTTCGCCGCGGTAAGGCGGCAGGTAATGGATCGTGCGGCCCTGGCGGCGTGCCTGCGCCAGCACGTCGGCCAGCTGCTGGTACGGCTGCGCCGTAGCCACGCCGACCGTCTCGGCGCGCTGCGCAAAAGAAGAGCTTTGCGGCCCGACCCAGATCACGTCGTCCAGGCTCGGATCGTCGCCGAACAGTACTTCGCTGCCGGCGTCGATATCGATCAGCGCCGCCAGGTCCGGCTGGCCGAGGCCGAAGAAATAGGAAAACGATGAATCCTGGCGGAACCAGTAATGGTTATGCAGGTAATTCATGGAGACGTCGGTATTGCCCGGCAACAGCAGCAGGCCGGAGGAAAACCGCTGTTTCAGCTGCTGCCGGCGCCGGCTGTAGACGGCCGGCTTAAACACGGCGGCCTCGCGCCTGCACGGCATCGGATATCTGCTTGCTTGGTTCTGGGTACATCGTCACTCCATTCCGCTGTCATTGCCGGCATCGCTGCCGGCCTCGTGCCAGGCGCCTGCGGCCGTGGCAATAGATCAATTTGCAAGTGCAAAAACCATGCCACAGGCCTGCCCTGCGCTTCAAAAAAATTCTGTGCCGCGCAATAACCGCTCCTGCTCCTGGCACGCCGGCGACTGCGGACCGTCGAACAGCGCCACGGTGCCGACCCAGATCACTTCCGCCACCTGGTTCTCGTGCGGCAGCGATTCGATGCTGTGCGGGATATTGGCGTCGAAATGCAGGCTATCGCCGACATTCAGCACATAACTGTCTTTACCTACCGTGTAGCCGACCTGGCCGCTCAGCACGAAGATCATTTCATCGCCTTCGTGCGACACCATTTCCGATTTGTAGCCGGCCGGCATGGTGAACTTCACCGAATGCACCTGGCTGCCGGGGAAGACCGTCGACAGCCGTTCGTACTTGACGCGGCCGCTGGCCACCGAATACGGCTGCCGCTGGCTGCGGTAGGTGTCCGGCCGCAATTGCACGGGTTGTTTGATCAGGTCGCCGATCGCCACGCCGAGCGCCTTGGCGATCACCACCAGCGAAGTGATGGAAGGACTGGTCTGGCCGCGTTCAAGCTGCGAAATGAAGCCCGCGGTCAATCCGGTTTCGGCCGCGACTTGCACCAGCGTCTTCTTGATAGCATGACGCCGCGCGCGGATCGAGCTCCCCAGCTGTGGCATTTCCATTGTTTCTGTCTCCGGCCTGTACCTGGTCGTATCTTCTGTATCTGCTATTTGTTACTTCCATATCGGACAACGCAAGGCGTTGGCCCAAGAGTAACTTTTTAATATTCAGCGTCAGCGCTGCGGCTGGCATCGCAGCCGCGCTGTCGCCGGTAAGGCGTCGGAAATTATAGTCACACTACAATTTGAGTCAAGGATCTTTTTCAGATTATCTTAGTACATGGATAAAACAAGGATAAGAAGGCCGGCCATGCCGGCGGCGACGGGCCTTGATCTTGCTTATGGATGCGGAGCGGCAAGCGCATTTTCGGATGACTTTCAGCTGCAAACGGGGTATTTTCAGATACACCCTTTTTCAGATACACCCTTTTCAGCCAATCCTCCTTCAGAAGGCAGACATGCAAATCAATCGACGCAATTTCATCGCCCAGACCATTGCCATCGGCTCGCTGGCCGCAGTCGGCCCGGCATTTTCGCAGGAACCGGAATCGACCGCCGCCAGGATCAAGCGCACCGGCAAGCTGCGCATGGGCGCCATCAACGGTGCCTCGCCGTATTTCACCAAGGACCTGGCAAGCGGCGAATGGCGGGGTTTCATGGTGGACCTGGGGCGCGACCTTGCCAAATATCTCAAGGTCGAGTCCGAGTGGGTGGAAACAACCTGGGGCAATGCCGTGCTCGACGTCCAGACCAACAAGATCGATTGCCAGCTCGGCATGGCGCCCTCGCCGGCGCGGCGCGAAGTGGTCGACTTTTCCGCCCCCATTTTCCAGAACTACAACACGGTGGTCGCCAGGAAGGGCTTTAACTTTGAACGCTGGGAGCAGCTCAATTCGCCTGCCGTCAAGGTCGCAGTGGATGTCGGCTCCAGCCACGACCAGCTGGTCACCAGGATATTGCCGAAGGCTACCGTGCTGCGGTTTGAAACCTCGGCTGCCGCCACCATGGCGCTGCAATCCGGCCGCGTCGATTGCCAGGTGCTGGTGATCCTCCTGTCAACCGCCTTGCTGACCAAGCTGCCGAACATCGGCCATATCGTATTCCCGTCTCCCGATGAAACCAACCCGACCAATGTCGGCATCCGCAAGCAGACCGACCAGGCCTTCACCAAATCCGTGAATGCCTGGCTGGAAGAAGCCAGGGCCTCAGGCAAGGTGAAAAGCACCATCATTTCCAATATGCAAACCCTGGTCGGCGTACCTCCGACCGCTTTCCCACCCCAGGTTCACTTTTAAGCTGTGAGGCAGGCATGTACCAGTGGGATTTCCATACGCTTTGGCAGTACAGGAACATCATTTTCATAGGCTTTGGCTACACGTTAGGCTACACCGTCATCGTCGTCGCGCTGGGATTGCTGGTCGGCCTGGTTACAGGCTTGTGCCGGCTGTCGCCGAAGGCATGGATATCGGGACCGTTCCGGGCATACGTGGAACTGTTCAGGTGCACGCCGGTGCTGGTGCAGCTGATCTGGTTCTATTACGCGCTGCCGATCCTGACCGGCATCGAACTGACGCCCGGCATGGCGGCGGTGCTGTCGTTGACCTTGTACGGCGGCGCCTTCTATTCCGAAATCATCCGCGGCGGCGTGATTTCCATCGATACCGGGCAGTCGGAGGCCGGCATGGCATTGGGCATGACCCAGCTCCAGCTGATGCGGCGCGTGGTGCTGCCGCAAGCATTCAAGCGCATGACGCCGCCACTGGTCAGCCAGTCCATCATGCAGCTGAAGAACACTTCGCTGCTGTCGGTGCTGGCGGTGCCCGACCTGCTCTACCAGGGCCAGATCATCGCCCACGACACCTACCGCCCGCTGGAAATCTATTCGCTGATCGCCGTCCTGTATTTCATCATCTTGCTGCCGGCAACGATCCTCGCCAAGCGGCTTGAAGTAAAAATGTCCGACGGACGGGAGGCATGACAATGAACGGCGCGATGATTTCCATCAGTAACCTGAAGAAATGTTTCGGCGACAACGTTGTCCTGAAAGATATCTCCCTGCAGATCAGCAAGGGTTCCGTGGTCGCGATGATCGGCCCCTCCGGCTCCGGCAAGTCGACCCTGCTACGCTGCATCAACCTGCTCACGGTCCCCGACTCCGGCGTGGTCGATGTCGGCGGCCAGTCGATCGTCTTCGACGGCAAGAAGACGGCGCTGCCGAAAGCGCGCGACCTGGCGAAATTCCGCTCCAAGACCGGCATGGTGTTCCAGCACTTCAACCTGTTTCCGCACATGACTGTGCAGCAGAATGTGATGGAAGGCATGGTGACGGTGCTGAAGATACCGAAACAGGAAGCGCGCGCCGCAGCCGACGCCCTGCTGCAGCGGGTTGGCCTGGGCGATCGCGCGGATGCCTATCCCGGCATGCTGTCGGGCGGACAAAAGCAGCGCGTCGCGATCGCCAGGGCGCTGGCCATGAAGCCCGATGTGATGCTGTTCGACGAAGCCACTTCCGCGCTCGATCCAGAACTGGTGGGCGAAGTGCTGAACGTCATCCGGTCGCTGGCGGCGGACGGCATGACCATGATCCTGGTGACGCATGAAATCGCGTTTGCCAAGGAAGTCGCCGACCAGGTGATTTTCATGCGCGACGGCGTCGTGGTCGAATCCGGGCCGCCAGCTATCGTCATCGACAATCCGGCGCAGGAAGCGACACGCAGCTTCCTGTCGCGCTTCAAGAATAGCGGCGGCTGAGTGCAGCGCCCGACCCCGAGGAAACAGCTTGAATCCCATTGAGAACCGGCCCGCGAAGCTGCCCACCCCCTTGCGCGTGGTGGTCATCGGCGCCGGCATTGTCGGCGCTGCCTGCGCCATCGAGTTGCTGCGCGACGGCCACCATGTCACCCTGCTTGATCCAGGCCAGCCGGGCGGGACCCAGGCCGCCAGCTACGGCAATGCCGCATGGCTGAGCCCGGCTTCGGTGGTGCCGATGTCGATGCCCGGCCTGTGGAAAAAACTGCCCAAGTATCTTTTCGATAAAAACAGCCCCTTGACCATCCGCTGGAGCGCCCTGCCGTCGCTGCTGCCCTGGCTGACCAGGTTCGTCTGGGCCGGCGCCAGCGTGGCCCGGGTCGAAGCCACCGCGCGCGCATTGTCAGCCCTGCTCCACGACGCGCCGTCACGGCACCGCGCGCTGGCCCAGGAAGCCGGCGTGCCGCAGCTGATTGTGAGCCGCGGCCTGCTGTATGCCTATCCCGACCGCGCCGCCTTCGAGGCGGAAGCGCTGGCCTGGCGCTTGCGGCGCGACAATGCGGTGCGCTGGAAGGAGCTGGAGGCGCCGGCGATACGCGAACTGGTTCCCGCGCTCGACCATCGCTATCAATTCGCCATCCTGGTCGAGCAAGGCGCCAACTGCGTCGATCCGGGCGCCTATGTGGCAGCGCTGGTGCGCCACGCGCAAAGCCAGGGAGCCATCCTGCAGCGCGCCGCGGCGACCGGGTTCGACCTGCAAGGCGGCCGCCTGCGCGCCGTCCTTACCGACCGCGGCGAACTCACCTGCGAACGTGCCGTCATCGCCGCCGGCATTCACTCCAAGGCCCTGGCCAGGTCGGTCGGCGACAAGGTCTGCATGGAAAGCGAGCGCGGTTATCACATCGTCCTGGAAAATCCGCCGGTCGAACTGGCATTGCCGGTCATGCCGGCGGACGCCAAGACCGGCAACACATCGACCCTGACCGGCCTGCGCATCGCCGGCCAGGTGGAACTGACCAGGCTGCATGCGGAGCCGGACTGGCGCCGCGCCGACACCTTGCTGCGCCACGCCGCGGCAACCTATCCGGCGCTCGCCGCGGCAATCGGGACGGCCGCCGTCCAGCGCTGGATGGGGCACCGGCCGTCCACCACCGACGGCCGCCCGGTGCTTGGTCCGGCGTCCGGCTGCCAGGACGTGATCCATGCTTTCGGACATGGCCATGTCGGCCTGGCGTCGGGACCGGTTTCCGGCCGGCTGGTGGCCGACCTCATATCCGGCCGGCCAACTGTCGTCGATCCGGCGCCTTATTCGGTGACGCGCTTCTAGCTTAAACTTGCATTCAATTCGGGAGATATCATGATCGTTCGCGGCGGACGCGCCATCTATGGGGAAAGTGTCGGCATCCTGGTGCTGGATACGAAATTTCCGCGCATTCCAGGCGATATCGGCAACGCCACTACCTTCGACTTCCCGGTGCGCTACCAGGTCGTGCCTGGCGCCACGCCGGAACAGATCGTCGCCGCCCCCGACCGCGCACGCGCGCTGCTGCCGTCGTTTATCGAAGCGGCCACAGGGCTGGAGCGCGACGGCGTGCGCGCCATCACCACCACCTGCGGTTTCCTGACGGTAGTCCAGGATGAAATTGCCGAAGCTGTCAGCGTGCCGGTCATCACCTCAAGCCTGTTCCTGGTTCCGCTGCTGCGGCGCATGCTCGGCCCCAAACGCACCATCGGCGTGGTTACCGCGGATGCGCACAGCCTGTCGGACGCTCACCTGCGCGCCGCCGGCATCGAGCCGGGCTGGCGGCTGCTGGTCAGGGGCATGCAGTCAAGCCCGTCTTTCGGGACCATCCTGGGCACCGACAACGATACCGATCATGCGCTTGACGTCGACCAGGCCAGGCGCGATGTCGTGGCGGCGTGCCAGGCGATGCAAGCCGACGCGCCAGACCTGGGAGCCGTCCTGTTCGAATGCACCAACCTGCAGCCATACGCGACGGCTGTACAGGCCGCCACAGGGCTGCCCGTCTTCGGCATCTACCATGTCGTCAACCTGCTTCATTCCGCGGTGGTGTCGCCCGGTTTCACGCACGGCTATCTGTAGCCTCGATCCTGGCTGCCGGCGGATGTCACTCGTTCACCAGACGCAGCCAGTGCAAGGTCGAATCGTCCTCTGTCGACAGCACCGGCTTGGGGCCGCCAACATGCTGCATGGCTGCTGCAAAGCTGTCCCGGCTATCGGCCCTTTGGGACCGGTGCGCGATTCTCATGCTCCAGGCATCGCCATAGGCAGCGATGTGTTCAAGCATCGCGCACAACTCCCGGTCATCGCGCGTTTGCGCCGCCAGGCGGCGCCAAACGGCGTTTTTATTCCAGCGCACGAAACGCATATAGGTGGTGTTCCACCGGCCGAACCGGGTCGGCAAATCGTGCCAGAGCCGGTGCCCGGCCGAAACCCACAAGACAGCCTCGATAAACAGGCGATTATTGCGCGCCCTGGCGCCGCTGTCGCCGACCTTCCCTGTCATCAGCGGCTCCAGCTTTTCCCATTGTGCATTTCGCAGTTTCATGACAAAGACAGCCTCGCGCCGTTCCTATTTAGTGCGCTTTTCCAGCGCCAGGCGCTGGCGCCGGCGGTTTTCCTGGCAGCGGTAGCAAATCCAGCGCCGGGTCTTGCTGCACTCGACGAAACCTCCTTCGCTAGCGGCCACCTCGCCTTGGTGATGCGCACAAAACCGCTTGCCGGTGGCGTTCGCGGCTGCTTCGGTGACCAATGCCGGCCTGTCTGTGCGCTGTGAATAGGCACTCATTGCGCATTCCTTTCAAAAACGTCAAGCAAATCCCGCTCTGCCGTCCGGCTTTGCTGCATTGCGCCGGCTCTTGCAGTCGCTCCACTAGACTTGCCCGTCCAAAATGAAAAAAGGGCCAAATTGTGGCCCAATGACTGGCAAACCGTTGGCGCAGTACCGGCCACGCAAAAAAGGGAGACGCCATAAGGCTGGATTGCTGCCGGTTGTCGGGGTTTTGCATGTGCAGGCACTCGCCGACTAATCCTGCGGGCACTGACCGCTTGCGCGGAGCCGTGCCCGGGCCAAGGCTAAAACTTTTTTGCAGCCGGCGTTGAACATGAAGTCCGTGGCGCCAGCTGCATCGCGCTCATATTCACCAGGTGTACCGCGCTCCCACGCTCAATCCATGGTCCTGGCCGTGCGCGGCAATGTCGCCGGTGTAGTCGGCCAGGAAAGCCCAGGCGCCGACCTGGTGCGCCACCACTCCCAGGTTGAGCTGGAGATGGTTGGGTCCGACCTGCGGGCCGCGCACCTCGAATGTCCCGGCCTGGGGGGCGTTAGCGAAATGATTGGTGAAATAGCCCTCGCGGTTGCCGAATGCGCGCTGTACCAGGACCCGCGCATGCGGCGTCCAATTGACGGGCTGCGCGGAATCTTTGGAGGCCAGGGTGAAAGTCTTGGCTACCTGCAGTCCGGCGCCCACCCGGGTATCGAACACCTGGTCGGCGTGCGCCGACAGTGCGATGCCCGGATCGCTGGCCTGGTCGCGGAAATCGACGCTCGGCAAACGCACCACGTCGACAGCCGGCAGGATCGGCTGCCATGTCCATCCGCGCTGGTCCTGCAACGTCCAGCCGTGCTCCACATGCAGCGACAGCGCGTTGCCGGCATAACGCGCCTGGGCTTGCGCGCTAAAGGGCAGCTGCGACATGCCGAGGTCGACCGAGCGCGTGGCGCTGCTGGTCAGGTGCGTCGCTCCGGCAAATGCATCCAGGTAATGGCGCTCGCTTGCGTAGCGCAGGTAAAGGCGGCCGTCGATGGCATTGGTTTGCCCGCGATAGCCGTTGCCGACGCCGTTCACCGCAAGCGTGCCGTAACCGAGGGAGCCGCCCCAGGTCAGCTGCTCGCCGGCGCGCCGGTCCAGGCCCAGGACCAGTCCGGCGCTGTCTTGGCGCCAGGCCGACATCCGGTCTTGTCCGCCCAGGTGGCCGTAGTGGCCGAACACGCGGCCCCAAAGGCTGGTGTCGCTCGCCGGCTGCTCCGGCTTCGTCGTGGAATCGTCGCTGCCAACCAGGTAATTCAGCATGCCGGCGGTGTCGACCGTGTGGCCGGGTCCGCCTGAATTGAGCAGCATCGCTGCGGCGACGGCAGCCGTGCCCTGTCGTTCGGCGGTGCGGTCGGTGGAACGAAGGTGCTGCGTCAGCGCCGTGCTGAAGCCATTGATCAGGTACAGCGATGCAGTCCGCTGGGCGGCATAACCGGCGCCTTCGATCTGTTGCCGGGCTTGCGCCGCTTGCGCGTTGCTGGAAAACTGCAGTGCGCCCAGCAACGATGCCTGCGCGGAATCGCTTTGCCGGGAAGCATTGCTGAGGGCCGTACCTAAACCGCAGCCGGCGCGGTTGCAGAATGCCGGATTATCGAGGAATGCCTCGTTGGTGCTGAGTGAAATGCCGTCGCTCCTTTGCGATACGCGAAAGCTGACCAGCGAATCGTCGAAAGGATGGAAGGCGTCCTTGGCGGGATCGACATCGTAGCCGGCGATGGGCTGGCCTTGGGCATCGGCGCGGACCAGGTGGGCGAAGCGGTTGATCACGATGCTGACATCGGCCGGGGCCTTGCCGTTCTTTACCGCTTGCTGCAGCTGGGCGGAAAAGTCGGGAGAATAACCAACCAGCGCGTACGATTCGGCAGCGCGGTAAAAACCGGGCGTGACATGCAAGGCAAGCTGGGCGGTTTTGGAACGGATGCTCAATCCGCTGGTGGACGTATAGCTGCCGCCATCGTACAGGCCGAACCGCAAGAAGGCAGGCTGTCCGGCCTGGCTGGGCGCTATATCGAAGGCCAGCGCCGAATGATCGTTCAAGCGAGGATTGCCGGTCCAGTCGATCCCCTTTCCGGTCGGGTGCAAGACTGCGTAGTCCATGAAATTCATGCGCGCCCACAGCTGGGATTCGCCGAGCCGGCCTTCTCCCTCGACCATGCTGCGGCCGGCAAGCGTATTGATCGGGATGTCAACCACGCCGCCGCGCAGGCGCAGGCTGCTGTCCTGCATCACCAGCGCATCCATCGCGGTATGTATGCCCGCCGGCAGGGTCCATTGGGAATTCACCAAAGTCATGAAACCGAAAGAGTCGCCGGTCGATATGCCCGAGGTATTGATCAGCGGCGCGTTGCTGTATTTTACGAAGGCGCGGATCGCCTTGTTGAAGTCTGAATTCGGGTCGGCGCGCTGGCTCTTGGCTTCGGCGGGGTCATATTGGCTGGGATCGTCGTAGACGGCGTTCAAGCCCTGCGTGAGCGCCTTTACCCGGTCGGCGGGGCTCATCGCGTTATATGCGCTGCGCTCCTGGTCAACCAGGTCGATCAGGTACGGCACATTTGACAGGACAGGAGCGGCCCCCTTGGGCAGATAGGCTCCCAGCAGATTCCAGTTCGCCAGCCATCCGACCAGTGTCGTGTCCATCTTTTTGGCGGCGGGGTCATACTTGTTGGCGTAGTTCGGATTGATATTGCCGCTCAGCGCCTGGCCGGTCAGCGTTACCGCGTCCGTGGTCGTTTCGGGCGTGCGCTGGGTGATGAATCCGGTATTGTAGACATCGTCCTTTGGATAGGCCTTGTATTGCTTCGGGTTGGCGCAGTCCGGATGGCACCAGAACACGGACGGATTGTTGCCGGCGGCCGGATCGAACAGCCGGGCATAGGCGCTGCCATGGTCGCTGAACGCGTCGTCCAGCAGCTGGGCGTCGGTGGCGGCGAGGTTGCCGTTGGCAATCGCTTTCAGGAAGTACTGGTAGAACGGCGTGGGCCGGCTGGAATCCGCATAGCTCTTGCCATCGCCGGCGGTCATGCCATGGATGCCGAGGAAGTGGCCGGTACTGATGTCGCCGGGATTAGGCTGGTCGAGGTTAGAAAAGGCGCGCACGGCGCCGCCGGCAAACATCATGGTGCAGGCCGAGATGCAGTAACCGGACACGACCGTCTTCAAGCCCTGGCGCCGCGCCAGGTCGCCAATGTCGTAACCGCCGGTGACGGCGCCGCCGTTCGAATTGCGCATCACCAGCGTATCGATGGTGCGCCCCTGGGCGCGCAAGCGAGCTAGGTAGTCGGCCAGCACATAACCATCCGAAAACACCACGTCGCCCGACAAGAACACCTGGTTCCCATGCACATGCATATCCATCGCACGGGCATGCGGCGCCAGCCCTTCCATGCTCAATATCCCCAAGACGGCCAGCAACAGCTTGTACTTCATACGCTCCCCCTCCTCACGTGAATTCCGGCGCTGTAGCGCTCCCACTAGAGATGCCCGCCGAAAATCAAAAAGGGGCCACGCTGCCGCCCGCCGGTTGCGAGATGGCTTCAAATTGTGCAGGCCTGGCCCTTTTTTCTATCTCGCGGGGCAGGTTAACAAGGCCTGCCGGGGAAATCCTCCACAAGACAAATTCCGCGGCGACTGACTGCTCACTTCTCAACTACCAATAAGGAGTCATGCGCATGTGCGGAAACAGGGAATTGCCGGATCCGGCGAGACACGTCTTTGAACCCGGCGGCAAAGCGCCGGGAGCTGGAATGAATGATTCTTTTCACTATCAAGGATAACCATGACAGAACATATTCAACCGAGAGGCAAGCTGGCAGCGGCCACGCTTGCCGCGCTATTCCTGGCAGCCGGCTGCGGCGACGGCAGCAATGCCGGAACGGCCGATGTCCTGGCAAAACAAAACCAGGGCTCGGCAACCACAGCCGCCGTCTCCGGCAAAATCACCTACGACTTTGTACCCGCGGTCGCAAGCAAGGACCTGCAGGGGCGCTGGCAAGCCAAGCTCGATTACGCAAAAACCGTGAAAAAACCGGCCCGCAACATCGTGGTCGAACTGATTGACGACAAGACCGGCAAGACATTGCTGTCGGCCGAAACCGACGCCCAGGGCAGCTATGCCTTCCAGGCTCCTCTCAATACCGCCGTGCGCTTGCGCGCAAAAGCGCAAATGCTGCGCACCGGCGCCGCCTCCGCAGGGCCAAGCTGGAATTTCGCGATCCGCGACCACTCGTCGGCCGGCTACGGCGTTTCGACCAACGGCGCCTCCCTGTTTGCCATGGAAAGCGCCGCCTTCAACAGCGGCAAACAAGCCAGCGTCCATGACTTGAACGCCGCTTCGGGATGGGACTCCACCAAATCGGCCTATGCAAGCTCGCGCACAGCCGGGCCGTTCGCAATCCTTGACACGGTCTACAACGCCAGCCGCAAAGTATTGGAAGCCGATAAAAACCTGGCTTTCCCGCCTCTTAACGTTTTCTGGAGTCCGGGCGACACGGACGGCACTTACTTCGGCAGCGAGAATGGCAAATCCTATTCCAAGGGCTTGCACATCCTTGGCCAGGCAGACGTCGATACCGACGAGTACGACGCCGGCGTGATTGCACATGAGTGGGGACACTATTTCCAGGCCAGCTTCTCGCGCGACGACAGCACCGGCGGCCAGCACGGACAGGGCGACCTGCTCGACATGCGCCTGGCGTTCAGCGAAGGCTGGGGCAATTCGTTTTCCAGCATGGCGCGCAATGATCCCATGTACGTCGATACCAACGGCAAGGGCCAGGGCAAGCGCGCGGTGGTTTTCAAGGTCGACGACATTCCGGCGGACGATCCAAAAGCCTGGTTCAGCGAAACGGCGGTACAGTCCGTGCTGTATCGCCTGCACCAGTCGCCAGACATCGGCTTCGGCCCCATCTACCAGGCCATGGCAGCCCAGAAGACATCGCCTGCTTTCACCAGCCTGTTTTCATTCGCAGCCTCGCTGCGCGGGAAAATCAATGCCGCCGGCCAAGCCACGCTGGACAGTTTGCTGACCGAGGTCAATACGGTCGACAAGGACAACCTGGACATGTTCGGCGCCAAACAAACGGACCTGCCGCCGTCCGTTGCCGCGGCCAACAAGGATTTTGTGCTGCCGGTCTACAGCCTGCTTGACGTCGGCGTGCAAACCACGGCCCAGACAACCGGCAAGGAAAGCACGGCGTGCAACACCACGGCATACGACGCGGGCAACAATTACAATAAGCTCGGCATATATCGCTATTTGCGCTTCAGCGTCGCGGAAAAAGGCAAATACCGGCTGCGCATCGTTCCCGACCAAGGCTTGGCGCCTTACTTCCAGCTATACAGCAAGGGAGCGGAGCTGGCCGGCGATACCGTCAAGCATCAGCTCACCGAAGATCCGGACCATCCCGGCACTTATTATGCAAACTACGATTTGCCGGCGCAAAATGATTA
This sequence comes from Collimonas rhizosphaerae, assembly GCF_038896935.1. NCBI lineage: Bacteria > Pseudomonadati > Pseudomonadota > Betaproteobacteria > Burkholderiales > Oxalobacteraceae > Collimonas > Collimonas rhizosphaerae. The sequence continues at coordinate 23,217 of NZ_JBANDC010000019.1, read as the reverse complement.
CACCGCCTCGCTGACCACCGTGGGCGATGCTCCAGGATGCTTCAAGCTCCTACTGACCCAAGTCAAATGAAAGGGAGAACAATCATGAAAATCAAACATATCCTGGGCAACGGCATGCTGGTTTTTGCAGCCATTGCCGGCCATGCGCAATACAGTGCGGCCAAACCGCTGCAGCCCGCCGATCCTGGCAAGGCAGCGGTAAAAAACCAGCAGCCTGAAGGCAAAATCGGGGCGCCGGTCACCGTTGAATTGATATCCGGCGCCGCCACCGGCAAGAACGTCACGTTGCCGGTGCAGCTGCAATTCAAGACCGGCCAGCCGAATACCACCCTGCAGGTGGAATACCGCGGCAACGACGGCTTGTCGCTTGTCACTCTCGGCACCGCTACGCTGGTCAGCAACCAGCAAGGGATCGTCATCGATACGCCGAACGTGCGGGCGGCGGCTGACGGCGTGTACGACCTGAATGTCTTCGTCACGATTGGCGAACGCACCCGGGCTGTCTCGATTCCCGTCACCGTGGGCAACGCCAAGCCGGTGAAGAAAGCTGCAGGCAAGGCCATGCGCACGCCGCAAGGCGAAAACCTGACGATCATGCCGGCGCAGGAATCGCACTAAGCGGCGACGGGCCATGCCGGGGGCGATGCAGCGATGATCGATCCCCGGCAAGACCTGCCGCGGCCTATTCAGGCGGCCGAATCTCGGCCGGCGCAATAGCGGGCGTTTCATGGCGGTATGGCGCAGCGCGCGCAGGCGCCTGCGCTATCCCTCGCAACAGGTATCCCTGTTCCGCTTTCGCCACGCTTTCCAGGCCGGTGCCCCGCAACAACCTGGCAAATGCTTCGACCAGCGGAAAATTTCCCTCCAGGCCCGGGCTGCATTTGTTGCGCACCGACTCCGGTTCATAGATGATCGAAATGCCTGCCGTCGCGGCAAACAGGGCAAGCTTCTGGCTCAACGGCCCGGCGGTGATGGCATAGCTGCGCCCTGCTTCAGCGCCGGCTACGCGCAGGGACAGCGCTGCCGCGAGCAGCAAACCCCATACCGTGTATCGTGCGCGTTGAAAGGCCATACCGTGTAATCTCTTGTTCGCTCATCGCTAAAACACCCTTACTTGATTGCCCCGCGAAACGGGAAAAAAGGCCAAGGCCTTCCGGGTTCAGAAATTGTAGCGGCCGGTCAGTACGATGGTGCGTCCCTGCTCAAAGCCGCTGCCTTCCGGAATGCTGGCGAAGCTGCCATACAGCTTGCGGTCGAAGATGTTCCTCACCCCAAGCGTAAGCGACCACAGCCGGGATTTGTAGCGCAGGTTGGCGTCGCTGCTGAACTGGCCGCCCATATAGGCGTCGTTGATGTTGCGGTAGCCGCCGCGGCTGCTCATGCCCAGGCCGTAGCCCCAGCCTCGCCAGCCGGGGCTCTGCAGATCGTAGGTGCTCCAGAAACTGGCCTGGTGGCGCGCCACGCGATTCACCGCAAAAGAAAAATCGGTCGGCTGCCCGGCCTTGAATCCGGTGTAGCTATAGGATGCAATCAGGTTCCATCCCGGCGCCGGGCTCCCGGCCACGTCCAGCTCCACGCCGTGGCTGACAGTGGGCGGCAGCGCCCCCAGCAGCCGGGTGACGCCGGCAACGTCCGTTTCGCCGTACAGGATGTTGGAATGGGTCGCCCGGAACACCGATGCCGTCAGCAGCAAACGTTCGTCGAGCAGGTTGAGCTTCAATCCCGCTTCGATCGATTTGCCTTCGGTCGACGGAAAATTATAGATTCCCGCAGGACCGCCGTTGGGACCGGGCCCTGAAGCCTGCGCCTGCAGCACAAAACTCTTTTGCTGGTTAACGTACGCCATCATGCTGTCGGTCAATTGATATGCCAGGCCGATGTTGTAGACCGGCTTGCTGCGCGGATGCAGCGCGGTGTCCTCGCCGGCCTGCGCATCGATGCTGTGGGACCAGGCCTTGGTATAACCGAAATTGGCCAGCAAATGCCAGCGCCGCCAGCTCAGCTGGTCTTGCAAGAACCAGTTGGTGGTGTGGTAGTTCTGCGAAGATGACCCCTGCATCGGGGCCAGCCCGGACTGGGAAACTTCCGGCAGGCTGTCCGCCGACAAGGAGGCCAGGACAGGATTGCCGATTTCGATCAGCGGCGCCGGCCGCCAGCTATGGTGCAGGGCGACGCCGGCCAGCACGACATGTTTTACCGGACCGGTAAAAAAACTGCCGTGTACGCTATTCTCGACATTCCAGCCGTAAGACTTCGCCTCCCCCGTCTGCGGCTGGCAGTTTCTCATTGCCGAACCGGTGCTGTCAGCCACGAAGCTTTGTACGCAATCGTAGGCCTGGTAGGACACCTGGGTCTTCATGTAATTGCCCTTGCTCTGCCAGCTCCAGCCGCCGCCCAGCTTCTGCTGCCAGTCGTAGCTGGCGCCGACGCTGGTGTTGCGGGTGCCGTCGTCAACTCCGCCGAACGGCCCGAAACCGCTGCTTGCATGCAGGTTGCGCTGGTAGCTCAGGCCGACCACCGCCGTGGTGTCGCCGTGGCGGTAACCGATCGACGGCGCGGCATACACCTCGCGCGCGCTGTCATAACGTCCGGTTGCGTTCGGGTCGCGGTTGCCGGACAGGATCAGCCTGTGCGTCCATGCCTGGTCGTCCGACAGCGCGCCGGCGAGGTCGAGCGTCAGCCGCTGGTGGCCATAGCTGCCGGCTTCTACCGTCAACTCGCGCACCGGTTCGGCTTGCGGACGCTTGGTGACGATGTTCACCAGGCCGCCCGGCTCCATCTGTCCGTTGGCGATGATCGAATCGGCGCCCTTGAGCACGTCGATCCGCTCGATGGCAGCCAGCGGCGTATGCAGCGGCGAACTGGCGTTGTCGATGGGGGAAGGCCCCTGTTCCAGGCCATTGATGCGGGACGGCGCGGCAAACCCGCGGATGTAGATTTCGGAGTTCACGCCACGGTTATAGATATTCACGCCGCTGACGTCATGCAAGACATCCAGCAGCGACTGCGCCTGCTGGCTTGCCATGACATCCTTGGTCACCACCTGCACCGATTGCGCAATCTCGGACAGCGGCGCATCGTTGCGCGTCGCGCTGCTGCTGGCGGCGGCGGCAAATCCTTGCGCCGGCTCCGGCGTCTCCGCGGCGCCGGTGATCGTCATTGCCATCAGCAGCGCATCCTCTCTGGCGCCGGCTCTCTCGGCCACGGCAGCGACGGCCGCGGCGGGAGCCGCAGGCGGCGCCGCCCGCAGCAGGTACCCGCCCTCCGCCTTGGCCGCGGCTTCCAGCCCGGTGCCGTTCAGCAGGCGGGCCAGCGCTTCGGCGACCGGATAACGGCCTGCCAGCCCCGGACTGTATTTGTCTTGCACCAGGGCCGCATCGTAGGCAAGCGAAATGCCGGCCTTGACGGCGAACATCGCTAGCGCCTGGTTCAGCTTGCCGCCGGCGATCGAATAGTCTTTTGCCGGCTGCAGCACCTGCGCCAAGGCTGACTGCGGGACAAGCAGGCCGGCCGAGACCAGGCAACAGCACGCAACATGCATGCGGATTGCCGCCGACAGCGGCAGTGTGGTTGCGGAAATCCGTCGCCGAGAGTTGTGCAGCACCATGCGAATTGCTTTCTCGGTCGACCGCGCCGGCGCCGGGCCGGCAGCCGTCCCTGCCAGAAACCCTTGCACCCTAGGCAGCCCTTACCGTGACCCAGTACTGGGTGATTCTCTCTATCCGCACCGGCAGCACCTTGCTGAGCAGGAGCAGCGCCTGGTCGGTATCCTTCAGCTGGAAAGCGCCCGAGACGCGCTGGTCCGCGACCGCCGGATCGCAGCTGAGCCGGCCATGGCGGTAACGCGAGAGTTCGTCGACAAAATCGGCCAGGCGCATCTTGTCGGCAAACAGCACGCCTTGCGACCATAGCGCCTGGCTGTCGTCGGCCGCCAGCACCGGCCCGGCCCGGTTCGCGGTAAAGCTGCACTGCTGGCCGGCTTGCACCACCACGCCCGGCGCTTTCAAAGGCGTCAGCTCGACGGCTCCTTCAAACACCGCCACATGGCTGCGCATGCCTTCTTGCCTGACATCGAAACGGGTGCCGAGCGCGCGCAGCATGCCCTGCCGCGTCTGCACCCTGAACGGGCGCGCCGGCAGCATCTTGTCGGCAGCGGTGGTCACCAGCACTTCGCCGGTGTAAAGCTGGACCAGCCGCTGGCGGCTGTCGAACCTGACGTCGACCGAACTGGCGGTATTGAGCACCAGCTGCGTGCCGTCCGCCAGCGCAATCGTGCTGCGCTCGCCGGTTGCGGTCTGGTAGTCCGCGCTCCAGTCCTCCCACGGCAGCTTGGCGGCCAGCCACGCCACCGGCGCTGTAGTCAGCAGCAGGGCCAAGGCCTTGAGCGCCGCACGGCGCCGCTGCGGGCATGCCACGGGGCGGTCGAGCACCGGCATGCCCAGCTCGGGCGGAATGTCGCTGAATGCATCGGTAAGCCGTTGCGCGCACTGCCACGCGCGCTGGTGTTCGGGGCTGCGCGAACGCCAGTGCTGCCAGGCTTGCTGGTCGGCTTCGGTGGCGTCGTCGCTGTGCAGCTTCATCAGCCAGGTGGCGGCTTCACGGATGATCGCCGGATTGATCGAGGTCTCTGTCATGGCAAGGAAAACATCAGGCACTGTTCAAAACCCAGCACCATGTGGCGCTTCACGGTCCTGACGGAAATATTCAGCTGCTCGGCGATCTCGGCGTAAGTCAGGCCTTCCAGCTGCGACAGCAGGAAAGTGCTGCGCGCCTTGGGCGGCAGGCGGTCCAGCATGGCGTCGATTTCAAATAAGGTCTCAAGCAGGATGGCGCGGTATTCTTGCGACGGCGCCAGCGCTTCGGGCAACAGGGCCAGCGTTTCCAGGTAGGCGCGCTCAAGCGCTTCGCGCCGGTAGGCATTGGCCACCAGGCCTTTGGCGATGACCGTCAGGTAGGCGCGCGGCTCTTCGATCACCTCGATCGCAGGCTTCAGCAAGACCCGTACAAAAGTGTCTTGCGCGATATCCGCAGCGTGGTCGATATTGCCGAGGCGCCTGCGCAACCATCCCACCAGCCAGTTGTGGTGATCGATGTACAGCGACTGCAACGGCGTGGCCTCCACCTTGGGCATGAGCGGCTCTCCTAACAATGTGCTTCTTTCAAAGCCAAGAAAAAATCAGCGATGCCGACAGTTGCATGCAAGCGGCCAGCCTTTGCCGGCCGTCGCTTTTCCACGCAAAAGAAAAACATCGCAAGGGTGCATTGCGCTTTTCCTCTACTCAATCCAAGACCAAAATGTATGACCAATGTGCGTTGATCGTCAACAAGACGACAGGAACAAAACAACACAATCACCACTAAACATTTAATTATTTGAACATTCCTCTATTTGCGTTCAGCGATTCTGACCGGCGATGCCCGATTGTTACCTTGGATTTATTGGACATTCGCATGGCGCCTGGCTGAAGCATCTGTACAGGAATGCGTCACATGGCTTGCGCGCGGCGCAGCCCTGCTGCAGATGAAGCAATATCGAGGCCAAGATACAGCCGATTGCTCCTGTTTGCGGGTCGAAAAATAAATATGGAAATTTAAAAAAATAATGGCACTTTTTTTTGCCTCAAGTGGCAATGCATATGAGCAGGCCGTAATGTGCGAGCAGGAATTTTCGGCGGATGTTTACAGAATCCGCTAAACAATCATTGCGATTGGCTCACGGCAAGCGCACCTTTGGTGCATGGCGCACGGCGGAAATGCAGAACCGCAAGGACGGGCAAATGCTGGCCGTACAGCCCGACCTCCGGGCGGCCCCTTATCGCGGCTCCCAGGCGAACTTTTCCAGCGAACCGGTATAAGGCTTCGCCAGGGGAAACGCCAGGTCGCCGCGCTTGCCGGTCTTCAGGCCCAGCTGCACCAGGCTTTCGGCCAGTTTCAGCGCCACCGCCACGCCGTCGATCACGGCGATGCCCAGCTCCTCTGCAAGCACCTTGCAGAGGTCGCTCATGCCGGCACAGCCGAGCACGATGCTGTCGACCCTGTCCTGCGCCATCGCCTGCCGGCATTCGGCGAGGATGGTGCGGTAGGCGTCCGAGCCGGGCCGCTCCAGGTCCAGCACATTCAGTTCGCAGGCACGCACCTTGCGGCAAAAGCGCTGCATGCCGTACCTCTCTGCCAGGTGCCAGGCGATGCCGCAGGTCCGTTCGAGCGTAGTGACCACGCTGAAACTGTCGCCGACCAGGCTGGCTGCATGCATCGCCGCTTCGGCGATGCCGATCACCGGTCCGCGTGCGGCTTCGCGTGCGGCGTACAGGCCGGGGTCGCCGAAACAGGCGATCACATAGGCATCGACGCCGGCAGCCTCGCCCTTCCTGATTTCATCGAGGATGCCCGGCACGCTCAGCGCTTCGTCGTAGTGGCTCTCGATCGACGCCGGCCCCATGTCCGGACTGACCGCAATCACCTCGGTGCCGGCAGCCGCCACCCGGCGCGCGCAAAGACCGATCTTCTCGGTCATGCTCCAGGTCGTATTGGGATTGATGACTTTGATTTTCAAGGTCAGGCGCTCGCTGCTCCTGCCGTTTTCGGCGCCGGCTGCTTATCGCTGATGGTCCAGTAGATCGCCAGGCCGCACGCCATGCCGATGAACCAGCTGAAGTTGGCCAGGCTGCCGAGGGACGGCAGCAATACGCACAGAACCGGAATCGCGGCCGCCGGGACCAGCGCGATGATGGCCTTGGGGTTATAGCCGTTGCTGTACCAGTAAGCGCCTTTGCGGTCCATGGTGTACAGGTCGTCGACGATCACCTGCTGTTTCTTCACCAGGTAGAAGTCGGCAATCAGGATGCCGAACAAGGGGCCGATGAAAGAACCCAGGATATCGAGCGTGTAGTGGATCACATGCGGATTGTTGAACAGGTTCCAGGGCGTGATGAAAATCGAAGCGACCGCGGCGATCATGCCGCCCATGCGCCAGCTGACCAGCTTCGGCGCCACGTTGGAAAAATCGAAAGCCGGCGACACGAAGTTGGCGACGATGTTGATGCCGACCGTGGCGATCATGAAAGTCAGGCCGCCCAGCACCACCGCAAAGGTGTTGTCGATATGGCTCACCATCTCCACCGGATCGGTGATCAGCTTGCCGTACAGCGGCAAGGTGGCGGCGATGCAGACTACGGTCAACAACGAGAAACCGAGGAAGTTGACCGGCAAGCCCCAGAAATTCCCGCGCTTCACCGATGTGAAATCCTTGCCGTAGCGCGAAAAATCACCGAAGTTGAGCATCGGCCCGGAGAAATAGGACACCACCAGCGCCGTGGCGTTGACCATGACCGGGATCGCCGCCGCGCCGCTGTATTTGATGCCGCCCAGGTTCAGGTCGATATTGCTCCAGCCGGCTTTGCTGATCAGCCAGGCCGCCAGCAGGAACATCACCACATACACCGCCGGCCCGGCCCAGTCGATGAATCGGCGGATGGCGTCCATGCCGGTCCAGAACACGATCGCCTGCAGCACCCACATCACCATGAAACCCAGCCAGCCCAGGTAAGACAAGCCGGCAAAACCGTATTGCCTGAGGTCGGCGTAGATCGCCAGCTGCGGAAAAAATTTCAATACGATCAGGAGGAAGGCGCCGGACGCCAGGTAAGTCTGGATGCCGTACCAGGCCACGGCAATCAGTCCGCGGATGATCGCCGGAATGTTCGCCCCCAGCACGCCGAAGGTGGTGCGGCAGATGACCGGATAAGGCGCGCTTGTGAGCTGGCTGGGCTTGGCCACCAGGTTGGCGAAGAATTGCACGATCATGATGCCGGCCAGCAGCGCCACCAGCACTTGCCAGCTGCTCAGTCCGAGCGCAAACAGGCTGCCGGCGGTGACATAACCGCCCACGCTGTGCACATCCGACATCCAGAACGCAAAAATGTTGTAGCTGCCCCAGGTCTGTTTTTTCAGCGGCGCCAGGTCGTCGTTGGTCAGCCGGTCGTCATACGAGGGCTTGATAATGGCATTGTGCTGTTCCATCGTGACTCCTACTCCAGGATGTTGAAAATCAAACCGGGCGGAACATCGCCGGGGTCTGGCTTTGATTGGCAAAACCGGCCGATATTGAAATCGCAATAATCATCTACAATCATGTATAAGATTGCGCACAATCGTGATCTACACATAAGCCAGAATCGTGCCAAGCGACGCCAAGGCCAAGTCGAACAGGGGCGCGACAGTCGAAAACAGAGGGGATTTTTGGCCGAAAAACAAGCTGCGGCTACATGGTTACGGGTGTTTCAAGCGCGCACAAATTGGTGCAAAAATCCGCCATTTATGTGCACCCGCCTCGCAATGATGCAATTTCCTGACGGCTGACGACGACAAATCAAGCCAGGCGTGCAAGCGGCAGGGTTCGGACTTATACTGTCGCCATATCATTGGCAGGATGCGGCGATCCATGAGAAAATTGTGCACAATATCAAAACAAAACATCCTTGAGGTAGCGCCAGGACAGACAGCGGAGGCCGTGGCATGAGCGCAGTTCCCAAAGGCAGCCAGGCGGAATTGAGCAACGATGAAATCGATGCCCGCATCCACCTCGCCATCATCGACGCCATCCTCGACCACCAGCTGCCGCCCGGGACACGCCTGGTCGAAGCGCCGCTGTGCGAAGCGTTCGGCGTTACGCGCGGCACCTTGAGGCGGGTCTTTGTGAAACTGGCGCATGAGCGCGTGATCGACCTGCAGCCGAACCGCGGCGCCGTGATCGCCATGCATGACGTGAAGGAAGCGCGCGAGGTGTTCGAGGCCCGCGCCATCCTCGAGGGCGGCTCGGTCAAGAGCCTGGCCGCCAAACGCAAGGTTTTGCCGGAATTGCGCGCGCTGGTGACAAGAGAGCATGCGTTGCGCGAACAAGGCAACTGGGGAGAATGGATACGCCTCTCGGGCGAATTCCATATCAAGCTCAGCGAAGCCAACCAGAACAATATCGTCAGCGCCTACCTGCGCACCCTGATCGCGCGCACGTCCCTGCTGATAGGCTTGTATGAAACGCCGAAACGCAACAGCTGTTCGGCCGACGAACACAGCGGCATACTGGATGCGATCGAACAGGGCGATGCCGAACGGGCGGCCAGGCTGATGGAGCATCACCTGGGTGAATATGCCTCGGAGCTGCTGACCGAAACCGGCCAGCCCAAGGAAGTCGATTTCGCCAGGCTGTTTGCGCCGGTGCGGGCGGCCTGACTTCCCTGCCTGGTTTTTACTCCGCGCCTAGCCTTTATCGGCGTTGGCCTGGTCATCCAGGCTTTTCAGGAACTGCATTTTCTCGCCTATCTTGGACTCGACGCCGCGCGGCACCGGCCGATACCAGCCGGGATCGCCTATGCCGTCGGGCAGGTAGGTTTCGCCGGCAGCATAGGCATGCGGCTCGTCGTGCGCATAACGGTATTCGTGGCCGTAGCCGAGTTCCTTCATCAGCTTGGTCGGCGCATTTCTGAGATGCACCGGCACTTCCCGCGATTTGTCTTTCCTGACAAACGCCATGGCCTGGTTGAAGGCGTTGTAGCCGGCATTGCTCTTGGCCGCCACCGCCAGGTAGATGACGGCCTGGCCCAGCGCCAGCTCACCCTCCGGCGAACCCAGCCGCTCATAGGTGGCCGCGGCGTCGTTGGCGATCTGCATCGCACGCGGATCGGCCAGGCCGATGTCTTCCCAGGCCATGCGCACGATCCGGCGCGACAGGTACCTGGGATCGGCGCCGCCGTCCAGCATGCGGCACAGCCAGTACAGCGCGCCGTCCGGACTGGAGCCGCGCACCGATTTGTGCAGGGCTGAAATCTGGTCGTAGAAATTGTCGCCGCCCTTGTCGAAGCGGCGCGCATTCAGGGTCAGCGCATTTTGCAGGAACTCGCTGGTGACCTGGGTCACGCCGGAAGCCTTGATGGCGCTGCCGCTCTGCTCCAGCAGGTTGAGCAGCCGGCGCGCATCGCCGTCGGCATAACCGATCAGGGTATCGACCGCGGCGGCGTCGAACTGCAGGTGCGACAATACCCGCTCCTGCGCGCGCGCCAGCAGCAGCTTCAGCTCATCCTCGGTCAAGGCTTGCAGCACATACACCTGCGCCCGCGACAGCAAAGCGGAATTGACTTCAAACGAGGGATTTTCAGTAGTCGCGCCGATAAAGGTCACCAGGCCCGATTCGGCATACGGCAGCAAGGCGTCTTGCTGCGACTTGTTGAAGCGGTGGATTTCATCGACGAACAAGATCGTATGCTTGCCTTGCGCCAGGTTCTGCTGCGCCTGCTCCATCGCCCCCCGGATATCCTTGACGCCGGAGAACACCGCCGACAGCGGGATGAATTCACAGTCGAAGGCATTGGCTGTCAAGCGCGCCAGCGTGGTCTTGCCGACCCCGGGCGGCCCCCACAGGATCATCGAATGCGGCTTGCCCGATTCAAACGCCAGCCGCAGCGGCTTGCCCGGCCCCAGCAGGTGGCTCTGCCCGATCACCTCGTCCAGGGTCGCCGGACGCAGGGCTTCGGCTAAAGGCGGTGTAGGTTCTACTTTGAAGAGATCGGACATGGTTCAGTGGAAAATGGTCTTTGTCTGGAAAATCAAATGTCATGCAGCATCTTAATGGCGGCGACGGAAACCTGCCGGCGGCGGCGCCCTGCGCGAAGACGGCGATTGTGAGAGAATCCCAGTCGATTTTGACCAGCACACATCCAGCCCGCCATGCCCTTTGTCGTCACCGATTCCTGCATCCGTTGCAAATACACCGACTGCGTCGACGTCTGTCCTATGGATTGCTTCCGGCAAGGGCCGAATTTCCTGGTGATCGCGCCGGAGGATTGCATAGACTGCTCGATGTGCGTGCCGGAATGCCCGGTCGGTGCGATCTACAACGAAACCGACCTGCCCGGCGAACAACGCCACTTTGCCGAAATCAACGCCCGCCTGGCCGCCCATCCGGACTGGAAGCCGATCACCCGCTCGCAAGCGCCCTTGCCCGACCATGAAGCCTGGCGCGACGTCGCCAACAAGCTGGAATTCCTGGAACAGGCTTAGCCGCCCGGCATTGCGCCTGTCCCGCGCCCGGTCTCGACTACTGGTTGAGCACATCCGCACCCTTGGGCACGACAAACTGGAACTGCCCGGCCGACAGCGGCGGATTCTTGACGAAGTTCTTGAAGGTCAGCAGCGATACCTGGCCGAACGAATCGCGCAATTCCATCGCATGCGGCAAGCCATCCTTCAAGCCGATGCCGATATGGTCAAAGGTGGTGTCCTTGGCTTTCGGCGTCGCTTCCAGCCATTCCATGCCATCCTTGGCCTGGCCTTCCTTCAGGATGAAATTCTTTTCCAGGTCGTTGCTGCCGAACAGGATCGCCGCCGGTGAAGAACCCAGCGCATTGCCGAGGCTCTTGGTGGTCACCTGGTTCAAATCCTTGTCGTAGATGTACAGCCTGTCGCCGTCGGCTTGCAGCACCTGTTCGTACGGTTTCTGGTAAGTCCAGATGAACTTGCCCGGCCGGGCAAAGATAAAGATCCCGCTGGAAGTGCTGGTTACCTTGGGCGCCTTGCCGGCGTCGATTTTCACCAGCTGCTGCGAGAACTCGCCCCTGGCCGACTGCGTGCTGCTGACGAAGGACTTGAACTGCTCCAGCGCGCTGGCATGGGCCAGCGACGGCAACAGCGCCATGCTCAGGGACAGGCCGACAATCAGGCGGCCCGACTTGAACTTGGCGAACATGTTGTTACCGGTCAAGCTGGCGATGATTTTCTTTTGCATATCTTATTGCTCCGTATTGCTATTTCCCGCCGGCACCAGGATTTCCCGGTTGCCGTTGGATTGCATGGTTGAGACCAGCCCGCTTGTTTCCATCTGTTCCAGCAAGCGTGCCGCGCGGTTGTAGCCGATGCGCAGATGGCGCTGCACCAGCGAAATCGAGGCGCGCCGGTTTTTCAGCACCACCGCCACCGCCTGGTCGTACAGTTCGTCGCCTTCGGTGCCGCCGGCCGCCGCGCCGCCGCCCGCTGCGCCGTCGGCGCCGTCTTCCAGCACGCCGCCTTCCAGTATTCCTTCGATGTAGTTCGGCTCGCCTTGTTCCTTCAGGTAGTCGACCACCCGGTGCACTTCTTCATCCGAGACGAAAGCGCCATGGACCCGGATCGGCAAGCCGGTGCCGGGCGGCATGTACAGCATGTCGCCCATGCCGAGCAGCGCTTCCGCTCCCATCTGGTCGAGGATGGTGCGCGAGTCGATCTTGCTGCTGACCTGGAATGCGATGCGGGTCGGCACGTTGGCCTTGATCAGGCCGGTGATCACGTCTACAGATGGGCGCTGCGTCGCCAGGATCAAGTGGATGCCGGCCGCGCGCGCCTTTTGCGCGATACGCGCGATCAGTTCTTCCACCTTCTTGCCGACCACCATCATCAGGTCGGCCAGCTCGTCGATGATGACGACGATGGTCGGCAGTTTTTCCAGCGGCTCCGGCGCATCCGGCGTCAGGCTGAACGGATTCGGGATCTTTTCTTCGCGCTTGTCGGCTTCAGTGATCTTCTGGTTGTAGCCGGTCAGGTTGCGCACGCCCATCTTCGACATCAGCTTGTAGCGGCGCTCCATTTCATTGACCGCCCAGTTCAGCGCATGGCCGGCCTGGCGCATGTCGGTGACCACCGGCGCCAGCAGGTGCGGGATGCCTTCGTAGATCGACAGCTCCAGCATTTTCGGATCGATCAGGATCAGGCGCACCTGGTTCGGATCGGATTTATACAGCAGGGACAGGATGGTGGCGTTGATGCCCACCGACTTGCCCGAGCCGGTCGTGCCGGCCACCAGCAAGTGCGGCATCTTCGCCAGGTCGGCCACCACCGGATGGCCGGCAATGTCCTTGCCGAGCGCGATGGTGAGGCTGGAGACGCCGTCGTTGTAGACCTTGGAGCCGAGGATCTCGGTCAGGCGCACAATCTGTCGTTTCGGATTCGGCAATTCCAGGCCCATGAACATTTTGCCGGGAATCACTTCCACCACGCGGATCGAAGTCAGCGACAGCGAACGCGCCAGGTCGCGCGCCAGGCCGACGATCTGGCTGCCCTTGACGCCGGTCGCCGGTTCGATTTCGTAACGGGTGATCACCGGGCCGGGATAAGCTGCCACCACCTTGACCTGCACGCCGAAATCGGAAAGTTTTTTCTCGATCAGGCGGCTGGTGAATTCCAGCGTCTCGACGCTCACGGTCTGCTGCTGCGGCGGCGCTTCGTCCAGCAGCGACAGCGGCGGCAGGTTGGTGTCGGGCAAATCGGTGAACAAGGTGCTTTGCCGTTCTTTCTCGACCCGTTCCGATTTCGGCACCGCCACCACTTGCGGCTCGATCCGGATCGGCGACGCCACCACGATCTTGGCGCGCTCCTGCACGACCACTTCTTCGCGCTTGACCGCAGCCACCTGCCCTGCCTTGCGGTCTTCGCGGGCGACATAGAAATTCTTCAGCCACAGCAGCCCGTTCTCGATGCCAGCGCCGATGCGCTCAGCCACCGTCAGCCACGATACGTGGAAAAACAGGCTGATGCCCAGCGCAAACAGCAGCAGCAGGAACAAGGTCGAGCCGGTGAAGCCGAGCGCGGTTTGCGCACTGCTGCCGATCAGCTGGCCCAGCACGCCGCCGGGCGCGCGCGGCAGCTGCATGTGCAGCGACGACATGCGGGTGTATTCGATGCCCATGCTGCCGACCAGGATCAAGGCAAAACCGGCGCCGCGGATCAGGCCTTCCTGGTGATGTTCGGGCTCGGCCGTTTTTTCCACCAGGAAACGCTGGGAAATGCGCCGGTAGCCCTGCCACAAGGTGCGCAGCAGCAACGCGCACCACCACCAGGCCGAGGCGCCGAATACGAACAGCATCAGGTCGGACAGCCAGGCGCCGATGCGGCCGCCCCAGTTATGCAGGTGCGGCACCACGTTGGCGTGCGACCAGCCCGGATCGGATTTCGAGTAGCTGGCGAAAATGATGATCAGGTAGGCTGTGACGACCGCATAGATGATCCAGCGCGCTTCATACAGCAGCCGGACCAGACGGCTCGGCAGCGGCGGCGCCTCTTGCGGCTTGGTGTTGCGGGTATAGGCTTGGCTTGTTCTAGTCATAAATCCGGTTGGTGTTGCTTCGCTGTTGCTTTACAGGGTGGCCAGAGTGTTCTCACAGTTGAAATTATGCACCCAATACCTATATATATAACCAGTGTTTGATGTTTCCATTTGAAACATTGCTAAAAAACCCGGCGCGGCGGGCATGGAGTTCTGATGCGCCGCACATGGGTAGACTATAATCTTACCGAGTTTTTACGCGCAATTTGATGATCCTGACAATATTTATCCGCTTGTCCGCCGGCCGCCCGCGGCCATGGATACGCACTCACGATCGTTGCTTGATATCTGTTACCTGAGGCTTACATGACCACTACCAAACCCGCCAAGCACGCCCACGTCCTGATCCTGGGCTCGGGGCCTGCCGGCTACAGCGCCGCTGTCTACGCCGCCCGCGCCAACCTGAAGCCGGTCCTGATCACCGGCGTCGAGCAAGGCGGCCAGCTGATGACCACCACCGACGTCGAGAACTGGCCCGGCGACCCGCACGGCGTGCAAGGTCCGGAACTGATGCAGCGCCTGCTCAAACACGCAGAAGAATTCAACACAGAAATCATTTTCGACCATATCCACACCACAAAGTTGTCTGAAAAACCATTTCGCCTGATCGGCGATTCCGGCGAATACACTTGCGACGCCCTGATCATCGCCACCGGCGCCTCGGCCCAGTACCTCGGCCTGCCGTCGGAAGAAGCGTTCATGGGCAAAGGCGTCTCGGCCTGCGCCACTTGCGACGGTTTCTTCTACCGCGGCCAGGAAGTCGCGGTGGTCGGCGGCGGCAATACGGCGGTTGAAGAAGCGCTGTACCTGTCCAACATCGCCAGCAAGGTGACCCTGATCCACCGCCGCGACAAGTTCCGCGCCGAGCCGATCCTGGTGGACCGCCTCAACGCCAAGGTGGCGGAAGGCAAGATCGTCATCAAGTACAACCACACGCTGGATGAAGTCACGGGCGACGGCAGCGGCGTCACCGGCATCAACATCAAGTCGGTGGCCGACGGCAGCATCACGCCGATCACGCTGCACGGCGTCTTCATCGCCATCGGTCACAAGCCCAACACCGGCATTTTCGACGGCCAGCTGGACATGCGCAACGGCTACATCAAGACCCGGACCGGACTGGAAGGCATGGCTACCGCCACCAGCGTGCCGGGCGTGTTCGCCGCCGGCGACGTCCAGGACCATATCTACCGCCAGGCCATCACCAGCGCCGGCACCGGCTGCATGGCGGCGCTCGACGCCCAGCGCTTCCTGGAAGACTAAGGCCCTGCCCGGCAGCCGCGGCGGCAGCGTTGTCGCCGCGGCCGCCGGCTCGCCGCACATCGCCGCCCTTCATCCCTAGCAGACACGCATATCATGGCCGGCCCGATCAAAGACTTCAGCGCCCTCAAATCGCTGCGCAAGGAAATCAAGGCGCAGGACGAAGCACGCCAGGCCGCGGCGGCGGAAACCAAACGCCGCGAGCAGGAAGCACGGCGCGACGCCGACATCTTCCGCAGCAGCATCGGCAACGTCAAGCCGCTGGCGGTGCCGCCCAAATTCACGCCGGCCATCCCGCGCCCGCTGCCGATCGCGCGCCAGCACCTGGCCGACGAACAGGCTGCGCTGGAAGAATCGCTGTCGGACGATTTCAACATCGAAACCTTGCTCGACACCGATGAAACGCTCAGCTTTGCCCGCAACGGCATCGGCCCCGACGTCATGCGCAAGCTGCGGCGCGGCCACTGGACCATCCAGCAGCAGCTCGACCTGCATGGCCTGCGGCGCGAAGAAGCGCGCGAAGCCCTGGCCGAATTCCTGCGCCTGGCAGCCAAGCGCGGCTGGCGCTGCGTGCGCATCATCCACGGCAAGGGGCTGGGCTCCATCAACAAGGAACCGGTGCTGAAATCCAAAGTCCGCAACTGGCTGGTGCAGAAGGAAGAAGTGCTTGCCTTCTGCCAGGCCACCGCCGCCGAAGGCGGTTCCGGCGCCTTGCTGGTGCTGCTCAAGGGCCAGGTCGCCACATGACGATCCATCCGCGGCGCCTGCTAAAACAAACCCAGCTGGCCTGACAGCCGGTCCTTTTCCGGCTGCACGTACGGCCGCCGGAAACGGCTCGCATCCAGGGTCCCGAACGAGCCGCCATGCCACAGGCCGAACCGGAGCACGGCCTTTTCAAAACGCTGCCGCAACAGATCCGCCCACACACCCTCGCCGCGCATGCGGGTAGCGAAATCGGCGTCATAGTCGGCGCCGCCGCGCATTTCGCGGATACGGTTCATCACGCGGTTGGCGCGCTCCGGAAAATGCGCCTGCAGCCAGTTCTGGAACAGCGGATTCACCTCCCACGGCAGGCGCAATACGGTATAACCGGCGCGCACCGCGCCCGCCTCGGCTGCCGCTTCCATCACGCGCTCCAGGTCCGGTTCGGTGATAAACGGGATCATCGGCGCGATGCTGACGCTGACCGGGATGCCCGCCTGCGCCAGCGTGCGGATGGTGCGCAGGCGCCGCGACGGCGTCGCCGCGCGCGGCTCCAGCGTGCGGGCGATGGTCGCGTCCAGCGTCGCGATGGTGACCGCCGCTACCACCTGCCGCTTAGCGGCCATGGCGGCCAGCAGGTCGATATCGCGCTCGATCAGCGACGACTTGGTGATCAGGGCCAGCGGATGTTCGCAATCGTGCAGCACCTGCAGGATGCGCCGCGTCAGCTGCAGGTCGCGCTCGCAGGGCTGGTAGGCGTCGGTATTGATCCCGAGCGCGATCGGCTCGGCGGCATAAGAAGGTTTGGCCAGCTCCCTGAGCAGCAATTCCGGCGCGTTGACCTTGGCAAAGATCCGGCTCTCGAAATCCAGCCCGGGCGACAGGCCCAGGTAGCTGTGCGACGGCCGGGCGAAGCAATAGATGCAGCCATGCTCGCAACCGCGGTAAGGATTCAATGAGACATTGAACGGCAGGTCGGGCGAGGCGTTGCGGCTGAGGATGCTCTTCGCCTGCTCTTCGGTGACGATAGTGCGCACCGCAGCCGGCTCCAGCTGCTCGTCTTCCGCCGCCCAGCCGTCGTCGAATTCCTCGCGCTGCGCAACTTCGTAGCGGCCTTGCATGTTGCTGGTCGCGCCGCGGCCCTTGCGCGCAAAGCCTGGCGCCTGGAACTGGATTACCTGGGGTGGAGGTTTCTTTTGACGATCTGACATCGTGGCACCGATTACTGTATGTATATACAGTATATTAGCGCATATCCTGTCTTTTGCAACGCGGCGGCAAATCGGCCTAAAAATTCAGCGTCGCATCGGCACGCATGCGACGTAGCCGCAACACCAGCCTGTCCATATACAGGTAAACGACCGGCGTCGTGTACAAGGTCAGCACCTGAGACAACAAAAGTCCCCCAACCATGGCGATGCCCAGCGGCCGCCGCAGCTCCGATCCCGCGCCCGCACCCAGGGCCAGCGGCAGTGCGCCCAGCAGCGCCACCATGGTGGTCATCATGATCGGCCTGAAACGCAGCAGGCATGCCTTGTAAATCGCTTCTTCGGGCGACAGGCCGCCGGTTTCCTCGACGATGGCGACGTCGACCATCATGATCCCGTTCTTCTTCACGATGCCGATCAGCAGCATGACCCCGATCAGCGCCACCAGCGAAAAATCATAGTGCAGCAGGATCAGCGCCAGCAAACCGCCGATCCCGGCGGAAGGCAGGGTCGACATGATCGTGACCGGGTGGATAAAGCTCTCATACAAGATGCCGAGCACGATGAAGATCGCCAGCAATGCCGCCAGGATCAGGAACGGCTGGTTCGCCAGCGATTCCTGGAACGCCTGGGCGCTGCCGGCAAACACCGAAGTCAGGCCGGCCGGCTTGGCCATCGAATGCTCCTTGGCATTGATGGCGTCGATGGCGTCGCCCAGCGCCTGCCCTGGCGCCAGGTTGAACGACAGGGTCGACGCCGGAAACTGGCCGTCATGGTTGACCGTCAGCGGCGCTGACGAATGTTCGAAGCGGCTGATGGCGCTCAGCAACACCGGCACGCCGCTCTTGGACGGCACATAGATGCGGGCCAGTGCGCTTTCATCGAGCTGGAAGCGCGGATCGACTTCCAGGATCACGCGGTAGACGCTGACCTGGGTGTAAAAGCTCGCTACCTGGCGCTGGCCGAAGGCGTCATACAAAGTGTCGTCCACCGCCTGGGTGTTGACGCCCAGGCGCGCCATCGCTTCCCGGTCCAGCACGATCTGCAGGCGCGGCGCCGTCGGCTCGCTATCTCCTTCGACATCGCGGATCTGCGGAATCGCGCGCAGCGCCGCCAGCATGCGCGGCGTCCACAGCTGCAGCTCCGCCAGGTTGGCGTCGCGCAGCGTGTACTGGAACTGGGTCTTGCTGACGCGTGCGCCAATCTGCAAATCCTGGCGCGCTTGCATATGCAGCGTGATTTCCGGGATATCCTTGACGCGCTTGCCGATGCGGTCGATGACTTCGTATACCGACGCCTGGCGCAGCTCAAAAGGCTTGAGGTCGATCAGCAGCCGTCCGACATTGAGCGACGGATCGCCCTCGATCCAGAAATAGACATTCTGGATATCCGGATCCTGCCTGACCAGGTTCGCCAGCCCCTGCATCTGGCGCAGCATCGCCGGATAAGAGATATCCGGCGATGCTTCGGTAACACCGGCGATCAGGCCGTTGTCCTGCTGCGGGAAAAATCCCTTGGGAATGTAGACATAGATGCCCAGGGTCACCACCAGCGTCGCCAGCATCACCCCCAAGGTCAGGCGCTGGCGCCGCAGCACCGCGCGCAAGCCGCTGGCGTACGCCTGGCGCATGCGCTCAAGGAAATGTTCACAGCGCCGGTGAAACCAGCCGCTGCGGTGCGCCGCCTGGACGGTCAGGAAACGCGCGCACAGCACCGGAGTCAGGGTCAGGGAAACCACGCCGGAAATCAGGATGGCGATTGCCGCGGTGTCCGCAAATTCGCGGAACAGCCGCCCTACCACGCCGCCCATGAACAGCAGCGGTATGAAGACCGCCACCAGTGAAATCGTCATCGAAAAAATGGTAAAGCCGATCTCATGCGATCCCTTGAATGCTGCCTCCTGCGGCTCCATGCCCTCCTCCACATGGCGCAGGATGTTTTCCAGCATCACGATCGCGTCGTCCACCACAAAGCCGATGGAAATCGTGAGGGCCATCAGGGACACGTTGTCCAGCGTGTAGCCAAGCCCGTACATGGCGGCCATGGTGCCGAACAGCGACAGCGGGATGACAATCGCCGGGATCAGGGTGGCGCGGATGCTGCCCAGGAAAATGTATACGACGAACACCACCAGCAAACAGGTCAGGAACAGCGTGAACTGCACATCGCTGACCGATGAACGTATGGTCTGGGTGCGGTCGCCCAGCAGCACCAGGTGCAGCGAAGGCGGCAGGTTGCGTTCAAGCGTGGGTAAAACCTCTTTTACCTTTGCCACGGTGGCGTTGACGTTGAATCCTATCTGCTTGTGCACATCGATCATGACCGCTTGATGCCGGCCCAGCCAGGCGCTCTGCTTGACGTCCTCGACGCTGCTGACGATGACGCCGGCATCGCGCAGCTTGACTGTCGCGCCGTTGCGCGAGGTCAGCGCAATGGCGCCGTATTGCGCCGACTCGCTGAGCTGGTCGGTGGTGTCCAGGGTGATCGTCTGGCGGCTGCCGTTCAAGGTTCCTTTCGGTCCGTTGGCCGTGGCTTCAGCGATGCGCTGACGCACATCTTCCAGCGTCAGTCCCATCGTTGCAACCCGGTTCGGATCCATCTGGATACGTACCGCAGGCTTCTGCCGGCCGTGGTAATCGATCGCCCCTACCCCGCGCACGCGCGCGATCTCGGGCGTCAGGAAATTTTCGACATAGTCGTCGACCTGGCCGATCGGCATGTTGTCGGCATAGACGGCGATCGTCATCAGCAGGGCGTCCGACGGATTCTTTTTCTCGAAAGTCGGCGGATGCGGCAGATTCTTGGGCAGGTCGCCAAGCGCCGCGTTGATCGCACTTTGCACGTCCAGCGCGGCGGCGTCCACGCTGCGCGCGAGGTCGAACTGCACGCTGATCGAACTGGCGCCGAGCGAACTGCTCGAAGTCAGGGAGGTGACGCCGGGCAGGATCGCCAGCGCCCGTTCCAGCGGCGAAGTAATCGAGGAAGCGACTGTTTCAGCGCTGGCGCCGGGCAAATCGGTATTGACTGAAATCGTCGGGATATCGACCTGGGGCACGCCGGCTATCGGCAATTGAGTGTAACTGGCGATGCCGATGAACAGCAGCCCTATCATCAGCAGGAAGGTGGCTACCGGGCGTCGGATAAACCATGCGGAAAGGTTCAAGGTCGCGGCCCTGGTTAGCGTAAAACAACGCTGCTTGCGTCCGGCTTGGCCTGAGCCGCCGCATCCTTGACATCGACCCGCGCTCCCTCCTGCAGCTGGAACTGCCCCTCCACCACCACACGGTCGCCGGCAGCCAGCCCGGCCAGGATGACGGTGCGGTCGTCGGATATCGGCCCAACCGTGACTTCCCTGGATTCGGCAATGTTTTTCGGCGTGACGACATACACGTAAGGATGCTGCGCCCCGGCCTGGATGGCGGTGGACGGAACCGATATCGCACCGGGCAGTTCGTTCAGCATCACCCGCACCGATGCAAACGCGCCAGGCCACAGCTTTTCCTGGGCGTTCTTGAAGATCGCCTTGCAGCGGATGGTGCCGGTAGCGGCATCGACCTGGCTGTCGATCAGCGTCAGCTCGCCCTCGTCCTGCACCTGCCTGCCGTCGTCCGCCAGCGCCTGCACGCGCAAAGCCTGGCTAGCCTGGCTAGCCTGCTGCCGGCGCAATACCGGCAGCAAAACCTGGGGCAAGGAGAAAACCATGGCGATCGGCTGGATCTGGCTGACAACCACCAGTCCGTTCGCATCGCTGGCGTGGACCAGGTTGCCGGCATCCACCAGCCGCGCGCCCAGGCGGCCGTCGATCGGAGTGCGGATCGTGGTGTAGCCCAGCTGCAGCCGGGCCTGGTCGATCTGGGCCTGGTCGCCGTTCAAGGTAGCGCGCAGCTGTTCCAGCTGGGAGCGCGTCGTGTCGCGGATCTGGGTCGTGCCGGAATCGTGCTGCACCAGGAACTCGTAACGCTCCAGGTCGCGGCGGGTATTGGCGAACTGAGCGCTGTCTTTCTGCAGCTGGGCCTGGGCTGCGCGCAGCTGCACTTCAAAAGGCTGGCGGTCAAGCTCGACCAGGACGTCTCCGCGCTTGACGTTGCTGCCTTCCCGGAACAGGACTTTATCGATTTGCGCATCGACCCGCGCATGCACCACAACGGTATTGAGCGCCTGGACGGTTGCAGCGCTGTCCAGGTAGCTGCGCACGTTCTTCCGTTCAACCAGCGCGACCTTGACCGCAACCGCCTTTCCCGCATCGTCGTTTTTCCTGCCGGCCTGGCCCCACCATCCAAAATGGGCGCCTGCGAAGTACAAACCTGCCGCAGCGATTACCGCGCCGACCAGCCATCGGGATTTTGCCAGTTCCATGCTTTATCTTTTTGATATGGGAGATGTACGCATGACTCTGCGCGAATGCGAAATTATCAGGCAATACTTAGCCGGAACTTAGTTTTGACTTTATCATTGCGACAACCTTTCCGCCTGTCGCCGGCGCTGGAAGACTGCCGGCGACAGGATTTCCAGGCAACGGCGACAGGCGGATTTTATAAACGGATTGGCAGGAAACGCAATAAATAAATCAGCGGGACACAAAGCAGGATAGCCAAAGCGCTGCTCACCACGCTCCAGCCGAGTGCGTATTGATAGTCGCTCGCAATAACGTGCAAGGACAGCGCCGCACCGCGCACCAGCCCGAGGAAAACGAAATGCGCCGGGAAAATCACCAGGGTGTTTTCTGAAAGCCAGCCGGTAATTCCTGACGCCGGCAAGAACTTCGAAATACATAAAACGGCAACGATCCCGAACATGGAAACCGGCAGGTAAAGCAAGGGCTGCGCACCGAAATACATGGTAGCCAGGTCTACCCTGTCGTTCCATTGCCCGGCGCCGACAAGCGCCGCCGCCGACACCAAGCCAAGCAGGAACAGCGGTCCGGTGCGCATGGCGTCAAACCAGGCACGTGCGCGGACATATTGCCCGATCGCGTAAAACGACAGCGCGACCCACATCGCATCCAAGCCAAGCAGCAGCCTGTAAGGCGGACGGCTGACGGCCAGCGTGACGGCAAATCCGAGAATCGCAAAGCAACAGGTAGCGGCCGTCAGGTTCAACAGCTTGCGCGCAGCCTGGTACACGATCACCGTCGCGACCAGGCAAGGAAAGAACCAGAGCGGCGGATTGATATACAGGTCCGGCTCCAGGCCTGTCAGCAAACCGGCGATGGGGTCGTACCACGGGCGCCCGGCGGACAAGGCTGCTTTCACCCCGACGTTGCGGGTGGCAAACCAATACAGGTAAGCGAAACAGAAAAACAGAAAATACGGCCAAGCCAAAGTGCGCAATATTTTCTTTGCGCTGACAGGCACGGAATCCGCCAATTTATCCGGCTTGAGCAGGAATCCGGAAATGAAGAAAAACAGCGGCACATGGAAGCTGAATATCAGGCGCACTATATTGTCCGGCAAACCTTTGCTGTGGCCGATGACGATCAGGACGATGCCGATAGCCTTGGCATTGTCGATGAATACGTAGCGGCCGGCTGCGGCCGGGCTGAGCGATGAGCGTTGAAGCGACGGAAACAATCTCATCCGGATCGCTATGCGAAAGGCAGCGCCGCATCAGGCTTGGCTGCCAGGATAACACGCTTGAATTCCGACTGGATCCGCGCCAGCGCCTGTTCCGACTCAGCCTCGAAACGCATCACGACCACCGGCGTGGTATTGGATGAACGCGCCAGGCCGAAACCATCCGGATACTCAACGCGCAAGCCATCGATCTTGATGATGTCGTCGGCTCCCGGAAATTTCGCCTCATTCTGCAATTTCTCGATCAGGGTGAAATTCTCGCCCTCCTCCAGCTGCAATTGCAGCTCAGGCGTACTGGACGATTGCGGCAACGCATTCAGCACCGCCGACGGATCGCTTTCGCGGCTCA
>NZ_JBANDC010000018.1:0-124175 GCF_038896935.1 Collimonas rhizosphaerae | reverse complement strand
CCGGCCAATTGGGGATCGCTGACGTCGAAATCGGTATCGACCACGCCGACCGCGACGCCGGCGCCGGTCATGCCTTGTGCGTGGGCGGCCTTGGCGTTGCTGGGGTCGAGTACATTCAGCATGGCCGTCGGCGCCACTACCGGCGGCGTGATCGCATTGCCGTTGTTGTCAGTTGCGGGAGGCGGGGTGGTCGGCACCGCGGGCGCCGGCGGATTAGCGTTGCCGCTGCCGCCGCCTCCCCCGCCGCAGCCTGAAACCATGACCGACACGGCCATGGCGATCACCGACAATGAATATCCGGCAGACAGTTCCTTGTTCATGACATCCTCAGAATATTTGCTTCAATCATTGGCCAGGCAGGCCATCCGTTTACTGTATTAACGGACGTCGCCTGGCTTTCTTGAACGGCAAATCACGAGTTTGTCGGAGCTGTCTTTCTACATTTTCATTTCAAAAAATAACGCATTCCGGCGTCGGTCAAACAGGCAAGCCTCGCATCACCAGGCCGACCCAGTGCGAGGTCGATTCATCCACGCCCGGCGAATTTTTCCTGGCGCCGCCGACCTTGCCCAGCGACGAGTTGTAAACCACTTTATTGGCGCGCCGCGCCAGCCTTTGCCTGATGCGTCCGGTCTGCCGGTCGCCGTATTCAACGATCTCGTGGAACATCGATTTCAGCAGCGGATCGTCGTACATGCCTTGCTCCAGCTGGCGCCAGACGTCGCACTCGTTCCAGCGCCGGAAGCGCATGTAAGTGGTATTCCATTTGCCGAATTCGGCAGGCAGGCTGCGCCAGATGGATTTACTGCTGATGATCCAAAGCACGGCATCGATAAACAAGCGGTTGTCTCGGCCTTTGGCGCCGGGATCGCCCTGCTTGCCGATCAACAGAGGCTCCAGTTTCTGCCATTGGCTATCTAGAAGTTTCATCTTTGATTTCCTGTCTTTGCCTATCTCGCCGTTGCCTCAGGCAAGTTCAGCGTTGTCAAACAAAGCCATGTCCGCGCTGCACATGAGTTTTTCTATATCGATCAGGATCAGCATGCGCTGTTCCACCGTGCCCAGGCCGCTGAGATACTCTGCCGACAGCGCCGCCCCGAATTCAGGCGGCGGCTTGATTTCGTCGCGGCTCAAGGTCAGCACATCGGATACGCCGTCCACCAATATGCCGACCACACGCTCGGCGATATTCAAGATGATCACGACGGTCTGGTGGTTGTACTGGATGTTTTCAAGGCGGAACTTGATGCGCAGGTCGACGATAGGCACGATGATGCCGCGCAGGTTGGTCACGCCCTTGATGAAGTCCGGCGCATGGGCAATCCGCGTCACGGCTTCGTAGTCGCGGATTTCCTGCACTTTCAATATGTCGATTCCATACTCTTCGCTGCCAAGCGTGAACACCAGGAATTTCTGTCCTTCCGACTCATCCTGTCCTGCCAGAATTTTATTGTGATCGTTGACCATTTTATTTTCTCTATCCTTTCAAAATTTCTTGCCAGGCGCCGGCCGGCGCCATGCCTCAGGCCGCTGCCAGCAACGGCGCCTTCTCGCGGCCGGCGCGCTGCAGCGCTGCGACATCGACAATCAGGGCAACGCTGCCGTCGCCAAGGATGGTGGCGGCGGAAATGCCCGGGACCTTGCGGTAATTGGTTTCCAGGTTCTTCACCACCACCTGGTGCTGCCCGACCAGCTGGTCCACCAGCAAGGCAAAGCGTTTCCCCTCGCCGTGCAAGATCACCACGATGCCTTGGGTCGGATCGGTGCGGGCGTCGGCGACGCTGAATACCCGATGCAATTCAGTCAGCGGCAGATATTCGCCGCGCACGTGCAGCACCTGTTCTTCATTGCTCACGGAATGGATGTCTTCAGCGCGCGGCTGCAAGGATTCGATCACGTAATTCAGGGGCAGGATGTAGACTTCATTGCCGACCTTGACCGACATGCCGTCCAGGATCGCCAGCGTCAGCGGCAATACGATCTTGGTAGTGGTGCCGTTGCCTTGGCGCGATGCGATTTCGACATGGCCGCCCATCTCCTGGATGTTGCGCTTGACCACGTCCATGCCGACGCCGCGTCCCGAGACATCGGTAATTTTTTCAGCGGTGGAGAATCCCGGCGCAAAGATCAGTTGCCAGACTTCGTCGTCGCTGATGGTGTCGCTGATCGCCATCCCTTGCTGGATCGCCTTTGCCAGGATCTTTTCGCGGTTCAGGCCGGCGCCGTCGTCGCTGACTTCGATCACGATATTGCCGCCCTGGTGCTGGGCCGACAACAGCAGCTCGCCGACCGGATCCTTGCCGGCGGCGATGCGCTGTTCCGGCTGTTCGATGCCGTGGTCCAGGCTGTTGCGCACCAGGTGGGTCAAGGGATCGATGATGCGTTCAATCAGGCTCTTGTCCAGTTCCGTGGCCTTGCCGAAAGTCACCAGCTGCACCTGCTTGCCGAGCTTGTCGGTCAGGTCCCTGACCAGGCGCGGGAAACGGCTGAATACGTAATCCATCTGCATCATGCGGATCGACATGACCGATTCCTGCAGGTCGCGCGCGTTGCGTTCGAGCTGCCCCATGCCGTTCAGCAGGCGCTCATGCAGCACCGGATCCAGCGTCGCCGCGGTCTGCGCCAGCATCGACTGGGTGATCACCAGTTCTCCCACCAGGTTGATGATCTGGTCGACCTTTTCCACGTCGACGCGGATCGAGCTGGATTCCTTGGCGGCTGCAGGCGCTGCTGCAACGGTAGCAGCGGTTGCAGCGGCGGCAGCCTTCGGCGGCGTCGTGGCTGCCGTGATGGCAATCACCTTCGCCGGCGTTGGTTCTGGCAGTTCAACCGGAAGCGGTTCGGCTGCCGGCAGCGCTGGCGCCGCCGCTTCCTGCGTGATGTCGATCTGGTCGATATCGATGATGAAACAGCACACGGCGATGATGTCGTCCGCCTCGCAGCTGGTTTCCAGCCACAGGGTCAGGCTGTCCTCGCTTTGCGTCTGCGCTGCCACGGTTCCCAGGTTTTCCAGCTCCGCGCTCAGCAGCTTGCGGTCGCTCTCGGATATCCTGGAAAAACGTACGCGCAGCTGCGCATTGCCGGCAGCAGCGGCAGCCGGCGCCGGCACTGACGCCGCCACCGCCACCGCCACTGGCGCCGGCGCCGCAGGCTTGGCGCCGGCGCTTTCCTCCTGCGCCAGCTGTTGCAGCACCGCGCAAATCCGCGCGACCATGTCGGGATCGGGCTCGGCGCCGGCCCGGTAAGCACTTATCTGTTCTTGTAGCACGTCTTTGGTTTCCAAAAAGGCATCGATCATTTCCTTGCGCAGTCGTATTTCCTGATGACGGGCACGGTCCAGTAAATTTTCCAAGAGATGCGTGGTGTCGGTCAGCGCGACAAACCCGAAGGTAGCTGCGCCGCCCTTGATCGAATGCGCGGCGCGGAATATGGCGTTCAGGTGCTCGCTGTCGGGCGCGTCCATGTCGAGCCCCAGCAGCAACTGCTCCATTTCGGCCAGCAGTTCATCCGCTTCTTCAAAGAAGGTCTGGTAAAACTCAGTGATATCCATATCGTTTGTGATCTCCTTACTGCGTTCTTTGATTGTCCGGCTTATCGCTATTCGGCCAGCATGCTGGCGACCACTTCGAGCAAGGTTGCAGGTTCTATCGGCTTTCTCAGCCAGCCGCTGGCGCCCGCCGCGCGCGCATCGGATTTTTCGGCATCGCTGGCTTCGGTGGTCAGCACCAGGATCGGCGTCTCGGCATGGTTTTCCAGCTGCCGCAATGCGCGAATCAGCTGGTGGCCGCCCATCGCCGGCATGTTCCAGTCGGTCAGCACCAGGTCGACCGCTGCCGTTCGGGCATGCAGCATCGCAGCCGTGCCGTCAGCCGCCAGCAGGACCTGGTAGTCGCCCTCGGCCAAGGCTGCTGCAATCAGCTTGCGCATGACCGCCGAGTCGTCCACCACCAGTATTGTCCTAGTCGTCATATGCTTCCTGTGTCATGGCTGGGCTGCGGCAGCAGGCTTGGGCACGCTGTCCCGCAGCTGGCCGGCGCTGTCCTTCTGGCCGTCGAGCTTGAGGCCGGCGCTGCTGCCGCTGCTGTTTTCCTGTTCGATCTGCGCCTGCGCGCGCCGGTTCAGCACCACGATGCTGATGCGGCGGTTGATCGGATCGAGCGGATCGGCCTTGTTCAAATCCATGGTCGACGCCACGCCCATCACGCGCAGCACCTTTTGTTCCGTCATGCCGCCGCTGACCAGTTCGCGCCGCGATGCATTCGCCCTGTCGGCCGACAGCTCCCAGTTGCTGTAAGACTTCGAACCAGGCACATAAGGCGTTGCATCGGTGTGTCCGGCCAGGGTGATCTTGTTCGGCAATTCATTGAGCACCGGCCCGATCTCGTGCAGGATGGTGCTCATGTACGGCTGCACCTTGGCGCTGGAAAGATCGAACATCGGCCGGTTGCGGTTATCGACGATCTGGATCCGCAATCCTTCGCTGGTGATGTCGATCAGCAGCTGCGGCCGGAACTGCTTGAGCACCGGATTCGCATCGATCACCTGCTCCAGCCGCTTCTTCAGCTGCTTCAGCCGGTCGGCATCGGCGCTATCCGGGTTGCTGCGCTTGTCGTCGCCGTCGACCTGGGTAAAATCGGTGCCGCCGCCGGGAATCACGCTGCTGCTGGTGCTGCTTTTTTCACCGCCGCTGATGGCGACCTTGAGCGGCATCTTGAAATACTCGGCGATCCCCTCCCTTTGCTTGGGAGAAGAAATCGACAGCAGCCACATCACCAGGAAAAAAGCCATCATCGCCGTCATGAAATCGGCGTAGGCGATCTTCCAGCTGCCGCCATGCGCCTGGTGCTTGGCGGCGCTTATCCGCTTGACGACAATGCGCTGCTTGGGCTTGCTCATGCGGCCTCCGCACCGGGCCGGCAGGCGCTAGCGGCTTTTGACTTGGCGCACATGGTCATCCAGCTCCGTGAACGATGGGCGTTCGGTCGAGTACAGCACCTTGCGGCCGAATTCCACCGCCAGCTGCGGCGCATAGCCGTTCAGGTTGGCCAGCAAAGTGACCTTGATGCACTGGTACACTTTCACCGATTCCGCAACCTGGTGTTCAATCAGGGTCGCCAGCGGCGACACGAATCCATAAGCCAGCAAGATCCCCAGGAAAGTGCCCACCATTGCATGCGCAATCAGCTCGCCCATTTCCGACGGTGGCAGGTTGGCCGATGCCAGCGCATGCACCACGCCCATCACCGCCGCCACGATGCCGAACGCCGGCAAGGCGTCGCCGACCTTGGCCAGGCTGTGCGCCGGCACCTCGGCCTCGTGCTTGTAGGTTTCTATCTCGTGGTCCATCAGCGATTCGATTTCAAACGCGTCCATGTTGCCGCTGACGATCAGCCGCAGGTAGTCGGTAAGGAATTCGATCACGCGCGGATCGTGCTGCACCAGCGGATACGGGGCGAAGACGGGGCTGTTCAAAGGGTCGTCGATATCCGCTTCCAGCGCCAGCATGCCGTCCTTACGCGCTTTCGCCAGCAACACGTAGAGCAAGGCCATCAGCTCCATGTACAGGGCCTTGTCGTGCTTGGAACTGCGCAGCAGTTTCGGCAGCTCCCTGACGGTGGCCATGATGGCCTTGCCATCGTTGCCGACCACGAAGGCGCCGACTCCGGCGCCGCCGATCATCAGCAGTTCGATCGGCTGGAACAACACGCCGAGGTGGCCGCCCATCATGGCATAACCGCCAAACACAGAAGCTATGACAACGATATAGCCAACAAAAACTAGCACTTTTGATTCCCCTTGAAATAAACCTTATGCAGCCGCAGCCGCCACTGTCGCCACCAGGCTCAGGCCAGCCCGCCGTTAGCAAGGCCGGCAACCTGCCGCACCGGAAGCGGCATATACCCATGCGCCGGAACAAGATCTGCTCCGGGCAAGGCCGGGGATTCCAGCTTGCGCGTCTTGCCGGCGCGCGACGGCGGCCGGCACAGGACGCAGACGAAACCGTTCTGCAAGTCATGGGCATGGGCGACGAAGCGGCCGTTGCAGCGGCTGCAGGTGCTGAGCTGCAGCATGCCGCTGTCGAAGAAACGGGTCAGCGTCCAGGCCCGCGTGAAATCCAGCACCGGCTTGCCGCCTTGCCGCTCGACCTGCTCCAGGTAGAGCCGGTAGCTCTTGACCACCGCAACGATCTGCTGGCCGTCGCCATGCGCCACCATGAAACGGTAAATGTTGTAGAACATCGACGAATGGATATTCGATAGCCAGGTCATGAACCAGTCGGTGGAAAACGGCAGCAATCCCTTGGGCGGCGAAATGCCTTTGATTTCCTTGTACAGCTTGATCAGGCGGTCGCGGCTCAAGGAGGTTTCGGCTTCCAGGAACTGCAGGCGCGCGCCGAGCTTGATCAGGTCGATCGCGAGCTGGATTTCCTGGGCTTCCAGGATCACGCTTTTGTTAGTAGCCATGGTTGCCGGCCTCGACAGTCAACGCCATGGCGGAACATGAATTCGGCAGCTTCATCGGATGCCTTCCAGCGGTTGTCCAGCCAGCAGGATGGAAGCGTGCGCCTGTTGCAAGGCATGGTCTTTGTCGGTATGCGTCAAAGATGAAAGAATCGCGTGGTCGTCGAACCGGAAACGGCACAACAGGAGGCTGGATGCGGCCAGCTTCACCACCTGCGACAAAGAGAGGTTGCCGAGCAGCTCGGCCAGTTCCCGGCTCAATCCCATACGAAACATGGCTGTCGCTTTATCCTCCCGCAACAGACGTTGTGCCAGCAGCAGATAAGAAAGATTCACTTCGCTTATCTCGTTTACAAATCCATTACTGTCCATGCTTTCCCCCAGACTGAAACTACTTA
Source organism: Collimonas rhizosphaerae (assembly GCF_038896935.1). NCBI lineage: Bacteria > Pseudomonadati > Pseudomonadota > Betaproteobacteria > Burkholderiales > Oxalobacteraceae > Collimonas > Collimonas rhizosphaerae. The sequence continues at coordinate 117,316 of NZ_JBANDC010000018.1, read as the reverse complement.
TGAATGTTTACGGCACTTGGTGAGCAATCTTTTAGTTTTTGTCTTTTTGCGCTGCTTCAAAGCAATTATGAAATGTTTCAAAAAAGAAATAAGTCGGTAAGGTTCTCGATATGGATGAAATATTTGGCTGAGTCGATGTAGGCATTGTTCCTACGTCAGCACCGCATTGCGCGGCTGCCAGGGAGAGTGGTGAAAACAGAGGGCGTATAACGGTTTTGTCAGGGCATTGCGTGGCTTGCCTTGAGCTGCAAAGCAAGCCGGTCCAGCGCATTTTGCAGACGGTCGTAGACGACTTCCATAGCCTCTGACGGGTTATTGCGCGATTGGTTCTCGATTTCCGCTGCGGATTGCGAAATTTCTTTTTGCTGCAATACCGCCGCCGCGCCGCGCAAGCCATGGGCGATGCTCGCGGTCTCCGCCCAGCGCCGGTTTTTTATGCTGAGCTTGAGCCCGGCCAGCTGCAGGTAACCGAACTGCAGCAGGTCGGCCAGCAAGTCGTCGGGCGCAGCAGGCGTTACGGCGGCAGGTTTCTGCGGCACGATCGGCGCCAGCGTTTGCCGCAGCTGTGCGCGGCTGATGGGCTTGGTCAGGATGGCGGTGCAATCCAGCCCCCTTGATTCACGCTGCAGGTAGTCGAGCGACATGCCGCTGTACAGGATCATCGGGATCGCCGGCAAGGCCGACGTGTCGGCTTCCCAGCGCCTGACCCGGTGCAGCAGCTCGACTCCGGTCATGTCTTCCAGCACGTAGTCGGTGATGACCGCCGCCGGCCTGGTATGCGTCAGCCATAGCAAGGCCTCGGCGCCGGTGGCGACCAGTTCGCTCTGCCAGCCTTCGGCCGCCAGCTGCGCCTGCAGCATGCGGCGGTTGATAGGATGATCTTCGACCACGAGAATTAAAGCGGAACGCATCGCCACCTCCTAGGAAAGGAGAAGATATCCTGTTTTGGCGATGGCCACGGGGCGCAGCAAGCCGGCTGCAATGCCAGCCCCGGGAGCCGTAACAGCATCGCCGGCATCCAGTGTAGCAAACCCGCGATCCGCCGCGGAGAGGACGGGTTCAGCGCGCATTCAGCGGAATGCTGAGATTGACGACGGTGCCGATCCCCACTTCGGAGTCGATGCGGATGCTGCCGCGTATCAGGTCGGTAAACTCCTTGGCCAGCGACAAGCCCAGGCCCAGCCCGCGGCTGCGGCCGGCGCGCACCGACTCTGCCTGGTAGAAGTATTCGAACAGATGTTTCAGCTCGGCTTTGGCGATGCCGGGGCCGGTATCGAGCACCCGGATCTTGAGCTTGTCCCTGAACGTGGTCACTTCTATCGTGACGCCGCCGGTGACGGTGAATTTGACGGCGTTGTCGAGCATGTTGTTCAGTATCTGCGACAGCCTGACGCGGTCGCACAGGAAATTGCCCGGCAAATCCGGCGCCAGCCGCATCTGGAAGCTCAAGCCCTTCTTGTCGGCGTTGATTTTATGCATCGAGCCGACGTACTCGAAATAACTCAGCGTATCGATATTCTCGTGGAATATCACCACCCTGCCGGCTTCGATGCGCGCCAGGTCGAACAGGGTGTTCAGCAAGCCGTGCAGGTAGATCGCGCTTTGATGGATCAGGTCGCCGAATTCGCGGCTCTGCGGATCGCTGCTGGTGTCGCGCACCAGTTCGGAATAGCCGTGGACGCCGCTCAGGGGCGTGCGCAGTTCATGCACCACCGTCGCCAGGAAACGGGATTTCCGCTTGTTGGCGTCGCTCGCGCGCCGGCGCATGGCGTCGTATTTGCGCACCACTTCATATTGCCGCTTGATGGTGCGGTAGGCCAGGCTCATCAGCAGCAGGATCAGCACGGTCGGCACGCAGGCGTACATCACATAGCCCATCAGCTTGGGGCTTTCCTGTCCCGGCAACGGTTCGGGGTCAGGCAGTTTCACCGACAGCAGCAGCGGATAAGGCTCCAGCTTGCGCGACACCCACGAATGCTGGTCGGCCGGCGCTTTCTGATCGGCGAAAGGCTGGCTCTTGCTCAGCTCGCTATCGTCCAGCTCCATCACCGTTTCATCGATGCGGCGCAGGATCATCCTTTCATTGGCCGGCGGTCCGTCGGCGGCAATGCCGTCGCTGCCGACCACTTGCCGCTCGCCGGCGCGGATCCGGTCCAGGCTGGCATACAGGGCCGGCAGGCGGTCCACCGCAAACTCCAGCTCGACGATGCCGGCGAAATCGCCGCGCGCAGAAAAAATGCGGCGCGCCACATGCATCACCCATTGGCCGCTGCCGGGCAGCTTGCGCGGGCGGGAAAAACGCAAGGCGTCATCCAGGTGATCGCGCTGCGCGACATACAGTTCGTTGCCGCTCCAGTCGGCGGCGGCGCCAGGCTTGGTCGAGGCCAGCAGGCGGCCGCCCTGGTCGACGATGTTCAGCTGGGTATACAGGCTGCCGAATATCTTCGTATAGCGCAGCAGGTCTATTTTTCCATCCGCCATCTGGAAATCGTCGCGCACCAGCCGCAGCAGGCGATCGCGTTCGTCGATGGAACGCAGCAGCCGCTGGGTGAAATCGCGCACCACGATGGTATGGCTGAGCTGGATGGTCTTGACGTCGCGCTCGTAGTCGGAACCTATCTGGTAACCGGCGTACAGCCAGACGTAGCCGATGACCAGGATGGCTGTGATGGTGATTGCGTAGACGAGGCGCATGAAACGCGAGCCGCAGAAAATGCCATCCGTTTTTGAAGCGGCTAGCAGGCGACGCCAGGCAGAGGTAAATCTTTGCATTACGATGGGCATACAATCTATTGGAAACTGTGACAGATATTACCGCCACAATACGTGAAGCCCGCCGGCAGCCACGATGTCAGCACCGGCGCAACTTAACGTATCCGCTATTATCCAGCATCGTACAAGCTCGTCACCTGTCAATTTATGCTGACCAGGACAGGCCGGCTGCCGGCATGATGTTCTTCTGGCATGTCTGCAGCGGCCTTGGCCGGTCCGGAATCTTGTCGTTCAGGCATGCCTGAATAGGCAGCGTCCTCTACCAGTTGAAAGATGCTGACCGCCTGCAGCAATTCTCCCGCCTGTTCCTGCAAGCTGTGCGCGGCAGCGGCGGCCTGCTCTACCAGCGCCGCATTCTGCTGGGTAGCCTGGTCCATTTGCCCCACCGCCTGGTTGACCTGCTCGATGCCGCTGCTCTGCTGCTCGCTGGCGGCGGCGATTTCAGCCATGATGTCGACCACGCGCCGTATCGAGGCGACGATCTCGCTCATCGCGGCGCCTGCCGCGTCGACCTGCCTGCCGCCGGCATCCACCTTGTCGACCGATGCGCCGATCAAGACCTTGATATCCTTGGCCGCGACCGCCGAACGCTGCGCCAGGTTGCGCACTTCGGCCGCCACCACCGCAAAGCCCCGTCCCTGGTCGCCGGCCCGCGCCGCTTCCACCGCCGCGTTCAGCGCCAGGATATTTGTCTGAAAAGCAATGCTGTCGATGACGCCGATGATGTCGCTGATCTGGTGCGAGCTGTCCCTGATCAATGCCATGGTGGCAACCACCTCGGACACCATCTGGCCGCCGCCCAGCGCCACCGACGCGGCGTTTTCAGCCAGCTGGTTGGCTTGCCGCGCGTTGTCGGCATTTTGCCTGACGGTCGAAGTCAATTGCTCCATCGACGCCGCGGTCTGTTCCAGGCTGGCGGCCTGTTCTTCGGTGCGGCTCGACAAATCCTGGTTGCCGGCCGCGATCTGGCGCGAAGCGGTGACAATGCTCTCGGTTCCGTTGCGTACCCGGCTGACCGTATCACGCAAGGAAAAAATCATTTCCCTGATCCCCAGCAGCAGCTGTCCGGTTTCATCCTTGCCCTTGACTTCGATGCTGGCGCCAAGGTCGCCCTTCGCCACCCGCTGCGCCACCGCGACAGCCGCATGCAGCGGCTTGACGATGCCGGCGGTCAGGCGCCATGCGAACGCCGCGCCGAGGAAGATGGCGAGGGCGCCGAACGTCACCAGCAGGTTGCGGCCGGCGCGATAGTTGGCAGCAATATCCAGCGCCGCCTCATCGATTGCCTGGCGCTGGACGCCGACAAATTTCTGCAGCTTTTCCAGGTACTCCTTGCGCGCCGGATCCAGGTCTTTCTCTATCATGGCCACCGCGCTTTCAGCGCTGCCGTACTGGCGCGTGGTCAGCACGGTGTCGCGCATTTCCGTATAGGCCGCGCGCGCCGCGGCGATTTCTCCCAGGGCTTGCCGGCCCTGGTCGTCGGACAGTCCATGCAGCTTGGTCTGCAGCGCCGATGCGCGCTCGGATGTCGCGCTCATTTCGGCCTGGAAAATCTTCTGGGTCTTGCTGTCGTCGCTGCGCACCACCGCCATCGTGCGCACCGCGTTGACCGCCACCGCATCCTGCCATTCCGCCGCCAGCCGTTCACGCACCAGGAACTGCGAGACCATGGCGTCGACCGCGGCGCCGGTCTGCTGCAAGCGCCAGATGCCTATTCCTGTGATTGCCACTACCAGCAGCAATATGGCGGTAAATCCGATACTCAGCCGGACCCCTATTCTTGTATTGGCGAAATTCATGTCCCCTCCTCTTTTTTAGCTCCCGCCCGTCACGCCGTCAGCTTGTTGATCAGGCCGATCTCGTCGCTGGACATCAGCTTGTCTATATCCAGCAAGATCAGCATGCGGTCGTCGAGCGTGCCCAGGCCGATCAGGTAATCGGTATTGAGGACCGTGCCCATTTCCGGCGCCGGCTTGATCTGCTGGCTGGACAGGGTGATCACATCGGACACGCCGTCGACCACCATGCCTACCGTGCGCTCGCCGAGGTGGAGGATCACGACCACCGTAAACTGGTCGTAGCTGGAAGCCGCCAGGTTGAACTTGATGCGCATGTCGATGATGGGTGTGATCACGCCGCGCAGGTTGACCACGCCTTTCAGGAAATCGGGCGCGTTGGCGATCTGGGTGACATTGTCGTAACCGCGCAGCTCCTGCACCTTGAGGATATCGATGCCGTACTCTTCCTTGCCCAGGGTAAAGGTCAGGAACTCCTGGCCGGCTACCTCGTGTTGAACGGTTGAACGGCGCATCTGCGTCGGCGTTTGAGCGGCAAGCGTCATGAACTTGATCCTTGAGAATTGAAATGCACCTGTCGCGCCGGACAGAGGAAATCCGGCGCGCGCAGCACTTGGGTGATTCAATATAAACAGGAGCAAGCGCTATCGATATAGCGAAAAGGGATTGAAACAGCCCTCTATTCGAGCAAACCGTGCTCGATCACGTAGCGGGTCAGTTCAGCGTTGGTGCGCACCCCCATTTTCTCGAACACGCGAGAACGATAGACGCTGACGGTCTTGGGGCTGATGGAGAGGTTTTTGGCTATTTCGGTGCGGGTCTGGCCGGAGGCGATCATGCGCACCGTCTGGAATTCGCGGTTGGACAATTGTTCGTGCGGCATCAGGTCGTCTTCCTCGATGACGTGGTTCGCCAGCGATTCCGCCAGGCCCTTGCTGATGTACTTGCGGCCGCGCGCCACCACCCGCACCGCTTCCACCAGTTCATCCGGGGCGCCGTCCTTGGTCAGGTAGGAAGCAGCGCCGGCTTTCAGGGCGCGCACCGCAAACTGTTCCGGGCCATGGCTGCTCAGCACCATGATGCGCAGCATCGGCTCGCGCTTCTTGAGCAGGTGCAGGATTTCAATGCCGTCCTTGCCCGGCATCGAGATATCCAGCAGCAGGACATCGCACGGCTGCTCTCTCAGGATATCGGTAATACCGTTGTAGTCGCTAGCCTCGCCGATCACGGTGATGCCTGGGCTGGCGTTCAGGATATGCAGTAGCCCGCGCCTGACAATGCGATGATCATCAGCGATCAATACCCGAATCGGTGATGCAACTTTCATTTCCATGACTCTTTGAACAATCTCATTTCACAACCGATGACTGTGCATTATCGATCTGCGGCCAGGTCCGCACAATACGGGGGCGCAACTATATCAACAATATGCACACATTTTGCTCCGGTGCAGATGAGCGATATTAAATAATCAATATCTGCATGCACTATCGCGGTATTCAAGCAGGCAGCGGCGGCTCCTGCCCATTTTCCAAGCTATACACCCAGGCCAGCAACTCGGCCACCGCCACATACAGCTGCGGCGGAACCTGCTGATCCAGGTCGACATGCATCAGCAGCTTCACCAGGTCGGGCGACGCGTGCACATACAAGCCGTGTTCGCGCGCCTTTTGCATGATGGCGTCGGCCACCGCGCCGTAACCTTTCGCCACCACCAGCGGCGCCTGGTCGTGGCGCGCAGGTGATAACGCTACCACGCTTTTCCGAAATGAGCCCTCAGTTTCCACTGTTGCCCGCCCCTCGGCCATTGCCATCTGCCGATTCCATGCCAGCCGGACGTGTGCTGCCGATAAAAAACATTACTCTAATATAATTATTTATCTTTGTTGTCATTTTTTGTATCCAATTCATCATCTGGCGCCGCTTGTGGCAATTGCACCACTTGCAAGCCGCCCAGATGCAAGCCGGCGGTCGAAAACCGCTGCAGCAATCGAGGGCAGCCGCCCTGCATGGATGTGATCGTGGCCGCCTCGGCCGCGCCCAGCTCGGCGCGCCAGCTGTGGTGCGCCAGGCTCAGGCGCAACTCGATGCGGCCAAGCCGGGGCAAGGTCATGCTCAGGCAGGTGCTCCAGCTGCGCGGCGTGTCGTCGTCGGGCTGGCGCCGCCCCTGCTCTGTAATTTCCCATTCCATGCCGGCATCCGGCCAGGCTTCTCCGCTCCAGCGGAATTGCGACAGCGCCAGCAGCTCGAGCTGCTGGCGCACCAGCGGCATCGCTTCAGTAGCGATGCTGGCGGCGGCATGGCTCGCGGCGGGAACATGCGCCGGGGCAGCTTCTGCATCGGTCGTCGCCAACGACAGGGCCAGCCCGGACTGCGGCTCTTGCTGCAACTGGGCCAGCGAGCGTTCGCCGGTGAAAAACTGTAACAGGTGGGATTCGTAAAACAGGCCGCTGTCGGCAACGCTGCGCGCCAGGGTCGCCGCCAGGTGCTGCGGTTGCGGCGCCGCGGCGGCGTCCGGCCATAGGGCTGCGCTGCCGCTTACCGCCTGTCCCTTGGCCGGCGCCGCGCCCAGCAGCTCGCTGATGACGCGCGCTGCCGCACTCAGGCTGGCGCCGTCGGCAACGCCTGGCGCCGGCCGCAGGTTGCCCGCCTGCGCCGGCTGGGCCGGATCGATCCCCAGCTGGCGGTCGATCGCCGCACGCGACGGCAGCCGGGTATCGTTGGCAATCGCCTCGATGTCGGTGATCACGTCCGGCGCATAGATGGCCAGCTGGCCTTTCAACGGCACAAGGTCCGAACGCTGCAGCGCCGCCGGCGCCAGCAGCTTGTCGACCAGGGGCGTGCCGCCGCTCATGATGCTCGGCCAGGCTTACTGGCCGTATGCATGGTTGAGATGCTGCTGCCGATGCATGTTGCCCAGCATGCTGCTCAGCTGCGCCAGCTCAGGCGTCACGATATCGCGGATTTCGGCGTCGGCAGCCAGGATCCGGCTCAGCAGGCTTTGCTTGCGCGCCAGCTGCAGCGGCTCCAGGGGTTCGGCCAGCTCGATGCCTTTCAAGCGTTCGACATAAGAGCGGAACTGCTGCCCCAGCTGCACCAGGCCATCCCAGTCGCCGGCGCGCGCCAGCTCCAGCATGCGGCCGGTCAGCGGCGCGATCTTTTCGTAGCACTCCATCACTTCGTGTTGAGGCGTCATCTCATCCCCTTGCGGAGCGGTCGCCGGCAACCGGACCGGGAGACGCCGCATGCATCTGCCCGCCGCTGATTTCGCGCCAGGCCGAAGCGATGTTTTCCAGCAGCCGGTCAGCCTCCTCCAGCAAGGCAGGATCGTTGCGCAGGTTGGCGTACAGCAGGCGCTGGTTGATGTAGTCGTAGAGGGCCGACAGGTTTGCCGCAAGTTCGGCGCCGGCGCTGCCGCCGGCCTCGGCGTCCAGGCTGGCCTTGAGGCCGCTGTCGATGATGCTGACCGCCTTTGAAATGGCGTTGCCTTTGGCGACCACATCGCCGTTCGCCATATGGTGGCGCGCCATGCTGATGGCAGCTTTGGCGCCGTCGAACAGCATGCTCAGCAGCTGCTGCGGTGAAGCGCTCATGACCGCGCTCTCGATGCCGACCCGGGCATAGGCGCGCGCGCCGGAATTAAGTGTCGGCGCGGCGGCTGAAGATGTATACATGAAACCTCGCCTTATTTGGAAGTAGTCGTGCCGTTGATGGCGGCAAATTGCTGGGTCAGGTAGCTGCTGGTCTGGTTCATGCCGGCGATCAGCGTATCAAGATCGGTAAATTGCTTGGTATAGCGCGCAATCGTCGTGCTGATCAGCGACTGGGTGCTGGTCATCTGCGTCGCCAGCGTTTTCAAGGAACTGTTCAAGCCGTCGGTGGCTGATTTCAGCGGCCCGTTGCTGGCCGTGAAACCGGTCAGCAAGGTCGACATGGTTGAACCGAAGCCGGTGGTGCCGGAGGTGCTGGAGAACAGGTTTTGCACGCCGCTCAGGTTGGTGCTGAGCGCGCTGGTCAGCTTGGTCGAATCGATCGCCATGGTGCCGTCGGCCTGGAACGTCACGCCGATTTGGGCCAGCATGGTCAAGGGTGCGCCGCTGCCGCTCGCGGGTTGCGGCGTGTTCATGGTGTCGCGGATACGGGTCTGGATATTGCGCAAGGTCGCATCGCCGGTCAGCGGCGCCTGCGTCTGCGCCGTCGTGTCGAATGCGGTGTATTGCTTGGTGAGGGTCTGCAGGCTGTTATAGGTTGTGACAAAATTCGAAATCGCGGCTTGCACGGCGGCCGTATTGCTCTGCAACGACAATGTGCTGGGGCCGGTGCCGGTCAGCGTCATGGTCACGCCCTGCACCGCTTCCTTGACGGTGTTGCTGGCGCTGGTGATGGCGATGCCGTTGACCGTCAGCTGCGCATTCTTGCCTTCCACGGTCTGCTGCAGGTTCTGCGTGCCGGCAGGATCGTTGGACAGCAGGTTCGACAGCGCCGCGTCGCCGCTCACGCTGATCTTCATGGTAGACGCCGCGCCGGTCTGGGTGGATGTCAGGACCAGGCGGTTCGGCGTGTCGCTGCCGTCGTTGACGATGGTGGCCGTGACGCCAAGGGCCTTGTTTTTATTGATCGCGTCGCGGATGCCAGCCAGCGTGTTGTTGCTGGAATCGATAGTGATCGACGCCGCGGCGCGCGTGCTGTCCGCGGTAAACGTGGCGCCGCTGTATTTGCCGGACGCCGGATCCAGCGTGCCGCCCGAGATGCTGCCGAACTGCAGGGTGACCGTGCCGCTGCCGATGGCCGCGGTAGTGCTGGCGACGCCGCCGGTTGCCAGCGACTGCGCCTGCGCCAGCTGGCTGACGTTGATTGCGTAATTTCCTGCGCCGGCGGTGGCAGTCGCGGTTGCGCTCAGCACCGAGGTAGCGCTCGAGGTCGCCGTCACGTTCTGGAACAGCGTGGGATTTCCCAGCTGCGCTGCGGCCGCCTGCAATGTGCTCAAGGCGTTCTGTATGACGCCGTATGCCGACAGCTTGGCGTTGTACGCGCTTTGCTGGTTGCTCATGGCGGTGAGCGGCATGTTTTCGGAGACCGTAATGCTGCTCAGCAGAGTTGCCAGCGGCAGTCCGGATGCGGCTCCCAGGTTGGTCACTAAAGTCATGTCAATTCCTTTGCATTGAATATCGTTTTCGGTCGGCCGGACTGCCTGCAGCTGCTATGCGGTCTTTTCCAGCAATACACCCTTCATCTGGTCCATGACCTTGGCGATCCGCACTACTTCTTCGCTGGGGATCTGCAAGACCACCTTGCCGTCCTGCTGGTCTACCACTTTCAGGATCACGTCCTTGTAGCCGGGATCGATCTGGAACTGCACGCTCACCGCCCTCAGCTGCAGCTGGCGATTGATGTCGTCGATCTTGCTCTGGATCTGCGAGCGCTCGGGCACGCCGGCAAACTTGCCGTCGCCGCTTTCCTGCGGCTTCTGCGCAAGCGCGCCGGCATCCTTGGCAACCCTGTCATTCGCAACGGCGGGCGTGCCCTCGGCTGGCGCGGTCCTGCTTGCAGCATCCATATTGATCGCATTCGGCATCACGTCCTCACGTCTTCTTTCGGCTGTACCCTGTCCGCTCGGGTCTGGCGCTCCAAACCCGACTGGACAAAACATCATGGAACCGTGGGCGGCCGCAACAGCCGCCGCCCCCGGATCGGCAAATCCCGCAGACGCCTCAAGCAGGCGTCTGCGGAACCGGCTCATGGCTTATTGCAGCAATGTCAAAACGCTTTGTGTCGACTGGTTCGCTTTCGCCAGCACCGAAGTGCCTGCCTGTTGCAGGATCTGCGAACGTGTCATGTTCGACACTTCAGTCGCATAGTCTGCATCCTGGATGCCGGAACGCGAGGAAGACAGGTTGGTGACTGTCGTGCCCAGGTTAGCGATAGTCGAGGCAAAACGGTTTTGCACGGCGCCCAGCGAGCTGCGCAGGCTGTCAACTTGCGACAAGGCGCTGTCCATTGCTGTCAGCGGGCTGCCGCTGGCGGCTGTCAGCGATTTCGACGAGTCGTAAGTCACGGTGGCTGTCGGTGTCGCTGCGGTTGCGCCTTGAGTCGCATCAGCAACAGTCACGGTAGCGGCGTAGAAGTTGGCGCCGTTCTTGACGTAAGTATTGCCACGTGCATCTGTCACCAGGTCAGCGACTGTCGCGGTGAAGGCGGCAGCAGCATCGCGGTTGACGGCAGTGAAGCCGCCGGCGACGACGGCAACCGAAGCGCCGGTGTTGTCTTTGCCGGTAGGCGTCAGGGCAGCTGTCGCGCCGGAAGGACCAGCCAGGTTCAGCGTATTCAGCTTCAGCGCTGTCGAATCGATCTTTTGCAAATCGATGCCGATGGTCTGGCCATCGTTGGCGCCGACCTGGATGTTCAGGGTCTGGTTGGCTGCGAGGACCTTGACGCCGTTGAAGTCGGTTTGCGAAGAGATGCGGTCGATTTCTTTCAGGCGCTGGGTGACTTCATCCTGGATCGATTGCAGGTCGCTGGAAGAGTTCGTGCCGCTGGCGGCTTGCACCGACAGTTCACGGATACGCTGCAGGTTGTTGTTGACTTCAGTCAGCGCGCCTTCAGTGGTTTGCGCCAGCGAGATGCCGTCGTTGGCGTTGCGCGATGCTTGTGTCAGGCCGGTGATGTTGGCTGTGAAGCGGTTCGCAATGGCTTGGCCGGCAGCGTCGTCCTTGGCGCTGTTGATGCGCATGCCGGACGACAGGCGCTGGATGGCCGAGCTCAGCGAAGATGCCGATTTGGTGAGGTTGTTTTGAGCTACCAGCGAAAGAATATTGGTATTGATGACAGACATGGCATGACTCCTGTTGCTAAAGTTTATGGGTTCCGGCTAAGCCGCCGTAACGCTGGACTCGCTCCCGGCCAGACAACAACCGGGATAAGCAAGCCACCGTTATTCAGGTTATCGGCACTTGCCTGGAAAACATTTAGGGCCTGCCGCAAAATAAAGGCCCTAGGCGCCTAGCAGCCCGCCCAGGCTCTGCCTGGCCTGGTCGAGGTCAACGTAATAGCAGCCGAAATGGTTGATGACGCCATCCGGCCCGTGCACGCTGCGGCTGAACACTACCCGCAAATCCACCAGCAGCCGTCCCGAAGAACGGAAATCCAGCACCGCCGCCGGCAACACCGTGCCCACCGGCAGCGCCTGCAGCGCGACATAGGCTGAACGCAAGCCGATGCCGCGCGCGCTCAGGTCGTGGACGTCGAGCACAAAATCATTGCCGTCGCGCCGTTTGGCGCGTACTACGCAAGCTTCCACCGGCTGCATGCCGATGCGGATGAATTTCTGGTGCGGAAAATACGCAATGCAGGTCGGCAGCGCTGCCGCCAGCGCCGTCGGCCAGGGGCTCACGCTGTTGCGCGCGACGCTGCTCACGAAACGCACCCCGGCGCCGTCCAGCGCGCCGTCAAAACACAGCAGGTCGCCCGGCAGGTAATGCGCGCCGTTGCCGTCGGCGTCGCCTGCATGGATGAAAATGTCGTGCGCCAGCGCTACCGCCACCAGACGCGTGGCGACGCTTTCGCCGCCGCCCAGCAGCCGCATGGTCATGGTACTGTTCTGACGCTCCAGCTCGCGCAAGATACTTTCGATATCGGCCGCATCCTGCAACAGATAACTAGTGCCCTGCTCTAAACACGCATGTTCCAAAACTTACCTTCAAGCTGGCATATTCATGATTTCCTGATAAGCGGCAACCACGCGGTTACGCACTTGCAGCCCCATCTGGAAACCGACGTTGGCCTTTTGCAAATCAATCATCACGTCGTTCAGCGACACGCCTGGCTTGCCCAGCTCGAATGCTTCAGCCTGGCCGGCCGCATGCTGCTGGCTATTGCTGATGCGCTCCAGCGATTTTTTCATCTCGTCGGCAAAACCGCCGCCGGCAATGCCGTTGCCGGCTGCTGCTGCGCCGCTGCCGGCGATTTGCGCTGTCGCCGTTAATTGCTGTAATACCGATTCGATTGCCGAAATCGCCATGTTCCACCTCTTTCCTGTTTTGAATTCTCGCCATCGCCCTGGAACCCGGCCCATGCGCTGCCCGGCCCGGGCGATAACGTTTCACTGCTGCCAGCCAGCGTAACAGCAATGATTTTTTTACATAGCGTCAAATGATGGGGAAAACCCCGGCTATTCGAGCGATCGAAATAACGGCCAGCCGTTGACAATCATTAGCGTCGACACAGGCTGCCCCGGCTTGGCCCGGTTTACCTTTGTTGACATCTGTTACCCCATTCAAAGGAAAGCTTGTGTCAGATACACAGAAGCGCATAGCGAACACCAACCGCGGCCATAGTCCGTCGTCATCCGGGGCGGCAGCATGAATGCTGCCGCAAGCGGCGCCAACCTCGCCGGCGACAGGAAGCCGCCGCTGCTGGAGCAGCTGCGCGCCAATCCAAAGCTGCCGCTGATCATCGGCGCCTCGTTTGCCCTGGCCGCCATTGCAGCATTCTGGCTGTGGAGCCGAGCGCCCGACTACCGCGTCCTCTACAGCAACCTGTCGGACCGCGACGGCGGCGCCATCATCGCCTCGCTGCAGCAGATGAACATTCCCTACAAGTTCGCCGACGGCGGCGGCGCGGTGCTGGTTGCCGCCGACCAGGTGCATGAAGCGCGCCTGCGGCTGGCGTCGCAAGGTTTGCCCAAGGGCGGTTCGGTCGGCTTTGAACTGATGGACAACCAGAAATTCGGCGTCAGCCAGTTTGCCGAACAGGTCAATTACCAGCGCGCCCTGGAAGGCGAGCTGGCGCGTTCGATCGAATCGATTTCGGCGGTAGAGGCGGCCAGGGTCCACCTGGCCTTGCCCAAGCCGTCGCTGTTTGTGCGCGACCAGCAGAAACCGAGCGCCTCGGTGGTGCTCACCTTGCATCGCGGACGCTCTATCGATGACGGCCAGGTCAGCGCCATCGCCCACCTGGTGTCGAGCAGCGTGCCGGAACTGAGCGCCAAGAATGTGACGATAGTCGACCAGAGCGGCAACCTGCTGTCGACGCCGGCGGCCGGCAACCGCGGCCTGGATGCGAGCCAGCTCAAATACGCGCAGGAAATCGAGCAGAGCTATATCCGCCGCATCGAAGCCATCCTGCAGCCGATCGTCGGCGCCAGCAATGTGCGCGCCCAGGTAGCGGCCGACATCGATTTTTCGACGGTCGAACATACCGACGAAAAATACAGCCCTAACCAGGATCCGGCCAAGGCCGCCATCCGCAGCCAGCAATCGAGCGACGCCAACCAGCAGGGCGCGAGCCCGCCGGGCGGCGTGCCGGGCGCTTTGTCGAACCAGCCGCCGGTCAATCCGACCGCGCCGATCAGCACTGCCCCGGCGAACCAGCAAGGAGCAGCCGGCGCGCAGGCAAATCCCGCCGCTGGAGCAGGAGCAGGAGCCGGCGCCAACACCGCCAGCAACACGGCGCGCAGCGGCGGCTCCAGCAGCGTACGGCGCGACGTCACCACCAACTATGAGGTGGACCGCTCGATCAGCCATGTGCAGCAAAGCGCCGGCGCAGTCAAGCGCTTGTCGGTCGCGGTGGTGGTGAACTACCGCGGTACGGCCAATGCCCAGGGCAAGGTAGCCGCGCAGGCGCTGCCGGCGGCCGAAATGGAACAGGTGAAAAACCTGGTCAAGCAAGCGATGGGCTATAGCGCCGACCGCGGCGATTCGCTGAATGTAGTGAACAGCCAGTTTGCCGGCGAGGCGCCGGAGCCGGAATTGCCTGTGTGGCGCCAGGCCGACAATATCGAACTGGCCAAGAGCGTCGGCAAGTACCTGCTGCTGGCCATCGCCGCCCTGTGGCTCTGGTTTGGCCTGGTGCGGCCGCTGCTGCGCAAGCACCTGCAAGGACCGCAAGCCGCAGCTGCCGCCGCCGGCGCAACCGCCAAAGCCGCCGCCGAGCCGACTCCCGAGCAGGTCAAGCTGAACGACGAGGCCAAGCAACGCCAGGCCGACCGCCATCAGGACAACCTGCAGCACGCACAGAGCCTGGCCGAGAAAGATCCGCGCCTGGTCGCCATGGTAATCAAGAACTGGATGGGCAACAATGAGTGACGACGGAATCAGAAAGAGCGCCATCCTGCTGATGTCGCTGGGCGAAGACGGCGCTGCCGCCGTGTTCCAGCACCTGAACCCGCAGGACGTGCAGAAGCTGGGCATGGCGATGTCCAAGCTGCGCCAGGTGACGCGCGAACAGATTGCCGAAGTCATGGAAGAGTTCCGGCTTGAAACGGAGCAGTTCTCCGCGCTCAACCTGGATTCCAGCGGCTACATACGAGCCGTCCTCAACAAGGCGCTGGGCAGCGACCGCGCCGCCAGCCTGATCGAAGACATCCTCGAGTCCGGCAACAACTCCACCAACGGCATCGACACCCTGAACTGGCTGGAAGCCAACGAAGTGGCCGAGCTGATCCGCGACGAGCATCCGCAGATCATCGCCACCCTGCTGGTGCACCTGGACCGCAGCAAGGCGTCCGAAGTGCTGGAGCTGTTTACCGAACGCCTGCGGCACGACGTGATCCTGCGCGTCGCCACCTTCGGCGGCGTGCAGCCGGCGGCGCTCAGCGAACTGACCGATGTGCTGTCCGGCCTGCTGTCCGGCCAGGGCGTCAAGCGCAGCCGCCTGGGCGGCGTCAGGGCCGCAGCGGAAATCCTCAACCTGATGAGCAGCACCCAGGAAGAAAGCGTGATCCAGCATGTGCGCGAGCACGACGGCGACCTGGCGCAACGGATCATCGACGAGATGTTCCTGTTCGAAAACCTGCTGGAAATCGAAGACCGCGGCATCCAGCTGCTGCTCAAGGAAGTGGAATCGGAATCCCTCATCATCGCGCTCAAGGGCGCGGCGCCGGAACTGCGCGAGAAATTCCTGCGCAACATGTCGCAGCGTGCGGCCGAAATGCTGCGCGAAGACCTGGAAGTGCGCGGCCCGGTGCGGGTTTCGCAGGTCGAGAGCGAGCAGAAAAACATCCTGCAGATCGTCAGGCGCCTGGCGGATTCCGGCGAAATCGTGATCGGCGGCCAAGGCAACGACGCCTATGTCTGATCCAATCCAAGCGCGCGAACGGTTGTCGCCCCAGCGCAAGCTGAAACCGCAGATGAGCGCCTGGCAGCGCTGGGAAATGGCGGACGTGCTGCAGGCAGATGCGCAGCAAACGGCAGGCGACGCAGAAGCGCCGGCGCCGCTTGCGGCCGGACCGGCGCTGGCGGAGCTGGAACCGAAGCTGCTGATCGACGAAACCGAACTGCAGCGGCTGCGCCAGCAGGCGCAAGAAGACGGCGCCGGCGAAGGCTTCCGCCAAGGCCATGCCGAAGGCTGGCAGGAAGGTTATCAAGCCGGCCTGGAGATGGCGCAAACCGAAGCCGGCAGCCTGCGCGCGCTAAGCCTGGCCTTGCCTGACGCCCTGCGCCTGGCGGAAAAAGAACTGGCCGACGACCTGCTGACGCTGGCGCTAGACATTGCGCGCCAGGTGGTGCGCCAGGCCCTGGCCGTGGAACCGCAGCTGATCCTGGCCGCGGTGCGCGAACTGCTGCAGACCGAGCCGGCGCTGAGCGGCACGCCGCGCCTGCTGCTGCATGCCGACGACATGGCGCTGGTGCAGCAGTACCTGGCGGAAGACCTGCAAGCCGCCGGCTGGCTGCTGCGCAGCGACCCCGCCATCACGCGCGGCGGCTGCCGGGTGCAAGCCAGCAGCGGCGAACTGGACGCCACCATGGAAACCCGCTGGCAGCGCGTCGCGGCGGCGCTTGGCCGCAGCCAGGCCATGCCATGAGCGACAACCGCAGCCAGGCCGGCGCCGAGCCGGCCGCAAACAACCGCCACCTGCAAGCCTGGCGCAATACGCTTGGCAACGCCAGCACCAGCGTCGGCCGCAGCATCCCAATCCGCACCTACGGCCGCCTGACCCGGGCCGTGGGCCTGGTGCTGGAAGCGGTCGGCTTGCGCTTGCCGGTAGGCAGCGACTGCCTGATAGAACTGCCGCCCGGTTATGCGCAACGCACCACCGAGGCCGAAGTAGTCGGCTTCGCCGGCGACCGCCTGTTCCTGATGCCGCAAACCGAAGTCGCAGGATTGCTGCCGGGGGCGCGGGTCTATCCGCTGGAAGCCGTTGCAGTTGCGAATAACAACGGCAATCCGCCAGCCGAACCCGGCAGCAAGCGCCTGCCGGCCGGAGCGGGCATGCTGGGTCGGGTGGTGGACGCCGCCGGCCGGCCGCTGGACGGCCTCGGCCCCCTCGATTTCAGCCGCGAAGTGCCGCTCTCGGCGGCGCCCATCAATCCGCTGGCGCGCGCGCCTATCGATAGCGTGCTGGACGTCGGCGTGCGCGCCATCAACGCCCTGCTCACGGTGGGCCGCGGCCAGCGCATGGGCCTGTTCGCCGGTTCCGGCGTCGGCAAAAGCGTGCTGCTCGGCATGATGGCGCGCTATACCAGCGCAGAAGTGATCATCGTCGGCCTGATCGGCGAACGCGGCCGCGAGGTCAAGGATTTCATCGAAAACACCCTGGGCGAGGAAGGCCTGGCGCGCGCGATCGTGGTCGCCGCCCCGGCCGATACCTCGCCGCTGCTGCGCCTCCAGGGCGCGGCCTACGCCACTTCGCTGGCCGAATATTTCCGCGACCAGGGCAAGGATGTCTTGCTGATCATGGATTCGCTCACGCGTTACGCCATGGCGCAGCGTGAAATTGCGCTGGCGGTGGGCGAACCGCCCGCCACCAAAGGTTATCCGCCATCCGTGTTCGCCAAGCTGCCGGCGCTGGTGGAACGCGCCGGCAACGGCGCCCGCGACGCCAGCGGCAAGGGCGGCGCGATTACCGCTTTCTATACCGTGCTGACCGAGGGCGACGACCAGCAAGACCCGATTGCCGACGCCGCGCGCGCGATCCTCGACGGCCACGTGGTGCTGTCGCGCAGCCTGGCCGAATCCGGTCATTACCCGGCGATCGACATCGAAGCGTCGATCAGCCGCGCCATGACTTCGCTGATCGAGCCGGCCCAGTTCGATGCGGTGCGGCGCTTCAAGCAGATGCTGTCGCGCTACCAGCGCAACCGCGACCTGATCAGCGTCGGCGCCTATGCCGCGGGGCATGACTTGCAGCTGGACAAGGCGATTGCGCTGTACCCTGAAATCGAAGCTTTCCTGCAGCAGGGAATGGCGGAACGCGCCGGTTATAGGGAGGCAGTGACGCAGCTGGAGCAATTGTTCCAGGCCAATTAAGCAAGACCGCCGGTTCCGGCTCTATAGATTTCCTGAATGCCGCCGTTAACACAAAGATAAGGCGACATAGATAAGCCGCAAACCCTGAGAGGACATCATGTCAAACACATTGCCGCTCGCCATGTTGATTGAACTGGCCCAGAACAAGACCGACGAAGCCAGCCGCCGCCTGGGACAATTGCAGCGCGCCCAGGTCGGCGCCGCGGAAAAGCTGGAGATGCTGATCCGCTACCGGCAGGAATACTGCGACCAGCTGCAGAGCCAGATGCAGGACGGCGTGTCGTCTTCCCGCTGGCGCAATTTCCAGCATTTCATCGGCACGCTGGACGGCGCCATCGAGCAGCAGCGCGCAGTCGCCGGCCAGGCCGATTCGCGGCTGGCGCGCGGACGCAGCGACTGGCAGCAAAACAAGCGCCGCCTGAGTTCCTTCGACACCTTGGCTGAACGCGCCAGGCAACAGCAGGTGCAACTGCTCAACAAACGCGAACAGCGCGGCAACGACGAACATGCTGCCCGCCAGTTCCAGCTGCGCATGCGCGCCGCCGCAGAATAACCAATCAAGGAACCGCCATGTCTTTACCTGTTTCATCCAGCACAGCAGCCCTGCAGGCCGTGCCGCCAAACGGCAGCGCCGCCGGCAATGCCAATCCGCAGCAGAATGGCGCCGATCATTTTGGCAAGGTCCTGGATCGTTCCCTGGCCAGCGCCGGCCAACCCGCTGAAAAGATCGCCGACAAGGCCAGCGCCGGCGCCAAGCCAGCCGAGCGCACAGCGCCCCGGCGCCAGGCCGGCACAGACAAGGAACAAGATCCAGGCGCCGTACCGGCCTTGGCGTTCCTGGCGTTGCCGCCGGCCGGGGCGAAAGCGATCGAGGCCCGTCCCGAATCCGGCAGCGGCAGCCAGCCAAAGTCAGCGGCAGAGGAGCAGCTCAACGCGGCGATAGCCGCTGCCGGCGGCAAACCAGCCACATCCGCAGTCGTCGCTGCCGCAGTCGCAGAAAATCCCGGCAAGAACGCTATTCCGACGGCAGCGGCTCCGCCCGCTGTGGCACAGCTGGCAACGCCAGCCGGCCCGGTTGAGGCCGCGCCAACCAGGCCAAGCGCCTCGGCGCGCAAGGAAACCACCAGCGGCGAATACACGCCATTGGCGCATAATCCGCAGCCGTTGGCCAGCCAGGCCGGTGCAGCCGATGCCGCCGGACAGCAGGCAACGCAAGACGACGCTCATACGGACCAGCACGGCAAGCTGGAAAAAGCAGAGCGGAAGGATAGCCTGGACGCAGCCAAGATCGCCTCAGGACCGGCGCAGGCCAACGCCAATACAAACGCCAGCGAGATCGCCACGGCCAAAGCCGCCGCCGGCAGCGGCGGCCAACCCGGGCTCGCCGTCACGGCGCAGGCAAATCCGGCGCTAGCGCATACCCCGTCTGCGGTAACTGCAGCCGACACCGCAGCGCCGCCTGCCGTCAAGCTGGCGCTGTCGCCGGCGGTCGGCAGCGACGGCTGGGGCGCAGCGCTTGGCAAGCAAGTCGTCTGGATGGGCAACACCCGCAACCAGAGCGCCGAACTGCATCTCAACCCACCCGACCTGGGTCCTCTGAAAGTCACCTTGACCATCAATGACAACCAGGCCCAGGCGACATTTGTCTCTGCCCACCAGTCGGTGCGCACGGCGCTGGAAGCGGCCTTGCCCCAGTTGCGCAGCAGCCTGGCGGAAAGCGGCATCAGCCTGGGCAACACCTCGGTCAGTTCCGACGCCCAGCAGCCGCAGCAACAGCAGCAAGGAACGTTTGCCCAGCACCAAGGCAGCCAGCGCGGATCGGGCAGCCCGTTCCAGGCTGGCGTAGCGGCGGGTGAACTGGCCGCCAAAGTTGAACGCAGCACTGCCGCCGCCGGCAGGAACGGCAACGGCAAGGTAGATATTTTTGCTTGACAGAAAAAAACAGACTTTCCCGGCGCGACAAACGCAGGATCTGAAGCGCTTTCTCCCTTTATATCAGCAGATGGTTCGAAGCCTTTTTGGCAAAGAATGGACGCTGGAATCTGATGCAGGAAAAACCATGGCAACCATCACCAACGAAGCAGTGGCAACACCCAAAAAAAGCAAGCTTGGACTGATATTGATCGTGCTCACCGCAGCCCTGGCCGCGGCGGGCGCTGCTTATTACTTCACCAGCATGCAGGCCGGCAGCAAAAGCGTCGCCGCGCCGGTCCCGGAAACGCCGATCTTTGTCGCGCTCGATCCATTTACCGTCAACCTGCAAGCGGACGACCGCGACCGTTTCCTGCATATCGGCCTGACCCTGAAAGTGGCGGACGCCAAATCCCAGGCGCAGATTGCCGAATACCTGCCGGAAACGCGCAGCCGGGTCCTCAGCCTGCTGTCGAACCGCGATCCGAATTCCCTGATCACCGCCGACGACAAGAACAAGCTCGCCGCCGAAATCCTCAAGGCATTGAACAAACCCCTGGCCAGCAGCCAGCCGCCGCAGCACATCGTCAATGTGCTGTTCACCGCCTTCGTGGTGCAGTAAAACCGAGACCCAGCTATGGCTTATGAACAGCTACTGTCTCAGGACGAAGTAGATGCACTGCTGCAAGGCGTCACCGGCGAGACCGATGCCGCCGCGGCGCCGGCGCCGAATCCGGAAGGCGTGCAAGCCTACAACCTCGGCACCCAGGAACGTATCGTGCGCGGCCGCATGCATACGCTGGAAATCATCAACGAGCGCTTCGCGCGCCAGTTGCGCAGCTCCCTGTTCAATTTCATGCGCCGCAGCGCCGACATTTCGGTAGGCGCGGTCCATGTCCAGAAGTACAGCGAATTCATCCGCCACCTGCCGGTGCCGGCCAATATCAACCTGCTGCACATGAAGCCCTTGCGCGGCACGGCGCTGTTCGTGTTCGATCCGAACCTGGTGTTCCTGGTGGTGGACAACCTGTTCGGCGGCGACGGCCGTTTCCATATGCGGGTCGAGGGCCGCGATTTCACCCAGACCGAACAGCGCATCATCACCCGCCTGCTGAACCTGGCGCTGGATAGCTACGGCAGCGCCTGGAATCCGATCTATCCGCTCGAATTCGAGTACGTGCGGGCGGAAATGCATACCAAGTTCGCCAATATCGCGACGCCGAATGAGGTTGTGGTGAACACCACTTTCCACATCGAGTTCGGCCCTATCGGCGGCGCCCTGCATATCTGCATCCCGTATTCGATGATAGAACCGATACGCGACCTGCTGTCCAATCCGGTGCAGGATGAAGTCGAAGTCGACAAGCGCTGGGTCAAGCAGCTGTCGCAGCAGGTGCAAAGCGCCGACGTCCAGCTGAAAGTGGATTTCATGCATATCCCGTCGACCATCGGCCAGCTGCTGAAACTGAAGGTCGGCGATGTCCTGCCGATAGAAATGCCCGAAACCATCGTTGCCAAGGTGGACGGCGTGCCGGTGATGGAATGCGGTTACGGCACTTCCAACGGCCGCTACGCGCTGCGAGTTGAAAAAATGATCAATCACCGCGATGGTGATTTAAAAGGGAATGATAATGAGTGACGAAAACAAGCCGGATCCAAACGCCGAAGCCGCCGACGACTGGGCCAGCGCGCTCGCGGCCCAGACCGCGGCATCGCAGCCTGCGCCGGAACCGGCGCCTGCCGCCAAGGTGTTCCAGCCTCTCAGCGGCGACGCCGCCGAGGTCGCCAAGACCGATATCGACATGATCCTGGATATCCCGGTGCAGATGACCGCGGAACTGGGGCGCACCAGGATCACCATCAAGAACCTGCTGCAGCTGGCGCAGGGTTCGGTGGTCGAACTGGACGGCCTGGCCGGCGAGCCGATGGATGTGCTGATCAACGGCTACCTGATCGCCCAAGGCGAGGTGGTGGTCGTCAATGACAAGTTCGGCATCCGCCTGACCGACATCATCACGCCGTCGGAACGCATACACAAGCTGAACCGATGAAATTGCTGCCCTTGGCGCGGCGCGCGCTGCTGCTGTCGGCATGCCTGGCCTTGCCCGCCTCGGCCATGATCGCCGCGCCCGCCGCCACAGCAATACCGGCGACGCCGTCATGGGGCGCGAGCGGCCTGTTGCAGGCGGCTTCCGGCCTGGCCGTGGTGCTTGCGCTGATTTTCTTTTGCGCCTGGGCGGCGCGCCGGATGGGGCTGCAAAAGCACAATAGCGGCCGCCTGGTTAAAGTCATCGCCAGCACCGCCATCGGCCAGCGCGAACGGGTGGTGGTGGTCGAAATCGGCGGCACCTGGCTGACGCTGGGAGTGACTCCCGGACAGATCCAGTCGTTGCACAGCATGCCGGCGCAGGAACTGCCGGAAGATCCCAAGCTGCCGATCAGGCAAAGCGCCATCGCTGCCGGCAACGCTGCCAACGCCTTTGCGCAAAAGCTGCGAGAGTCGCTAGGCCGCAAATAGGTCCATCGCAATATTGCACTCGGCCCAAGCCATTTACCCCTCATTGACTCCTCAAGAACCGATCGGCAGAATGCGTCCCCTTTCCTTCCTCGCGCAACACCGCAAGCTGCTGACAGCGCTATTGCTGACCGCGCTGCCTGCCATCGCCGCCGCCCAGGCGCTGCCCGGCATCACCAGCACCACCGGCCCCGGCGGCAGCCAGACCTGGTCGCTCAGCGTCCAGACCATGCTGCTGCTGACTTCGCTGTCCTTCCTGCCGGCGCTGCTGCTGGCGATGACCAGCTTCACCCGCATCATCATCGTGCTGGGCCTGCTGCGCACCGCCATCGGCGCCCAGAGTTCGCCGCCCAACCAGATCCTGGTCGGACTGGCGCTGTTCCTGACTTTTTTCGTGATGTCGCCGGTATTCGACAAAGCCTACAGCGATGCCTACAAACCCTTTTCCGACAACAAGATCAGCGCCGAACAGGCGCTTGAGCGCGGCATCCAGCCGTTCAAGCAGTTCATGCTGAAGCAGACCCGCGAAGGCGACCTGGCCCTGTTCGCCAAGCTGGCGCAGACGCCGCAGATGCAAGGGCCGGAAGAAGTGCCGCTCAGGATACTGGTGCCGGCGTTTGTCATCAGCGAATTGAAAACCGCGTTCCAGATCGGCTTCACCATCTTTATCCCATTCCTGATCGTCGACCTGGTGGTGGCCAGCGTCCTGATGTCGATGGGGATGATGATGGTGCCGCCCGCCACCATCTCGCTGCCGTTCAAGCTGATGCTGTTCGTGCTGGTCGACGGCTGGCAGCTGCTGGTCGGCGCCCTGGCCCAAAGTTTCTATACTTGAGGTTGCGCAAAAAATGACTCCCGAATCGGTAATGGCGCTCGGCTACCAGGCCATGAAAATGACGCTCCTGCTAGGCGCACCGCTGCTGCTGGTGGCCCTGGTCAGCGGCTTGATCATCAGCCTGTTCCAGGCCGCCACCCAGATCAATGAAATGACCCTGTCGTTCATTCCCAAGCTGCTCGCGGTATGCGCCACCATGGTCATCGCCGGGCCGTGGATGCTCAATTCCATCCTGGACTACATGCGCCAGCTGTTTTCCAGCATTCCGCAGCTGGTTGGCTGATGTCGCCGGTGCTGTCGGTCACGTCCGCGCAGCTGAGCGCCTGGATCGTGGCGTTCGTATGGCCATTCGTCAGGATGCTGGCGCTGATCAGCGCCAGCCCCATTTTCGGTGAGAAAAAAGTGGCGCGCCAGGTCAAGGTCGGCCTTGCCGCGCTGCTGGCGATCGCCATCGCCCCTACCCTGGGCGCCATGCCGGCCGTGCCGCTGGTCTCGGCCGGCGGCGTCTGGATCCTGGTCCAACAGGTGCTGATCGGTTCGGCCATGGGATTTTCCATCCGGCTGGTGTTCGCCGCGGTGCAAGCGGCCGGCGACTACGCCGGCCTGCAGATGGGCTTGTCCTTCGCCTCTTTTTTCGATCCCAACAGCGGCGGCAACACCATGGTGCTGGCCAGCCTGCTCAACATGCTGGCGATGCTGATCTTCCTGGCGGTCGACGGCCACCTGATGGTGATCAGCACCCTGGTCGAGAGTTTCCACGTCCTGCCGATTTCAGATGCGCCGCTGGCGGCGGAAGGCTGGCATTTCCTGGCGCTGGCCGGCGCCAACGTCTTTTCCGCCGGCCTGATGCTGGCGCTGCCGCTGGTCGCCGCCCTGCTGACCCTGAACCTGGCGATGGGCATCCTCAACCGGGCGTCGCCGCAGCTGAGCATCTTCGCCGTCGGCTTTCCGTTGACGCTGCTGGGCGGGATCCTGATGCTGCAGCAGCTGATGCCGCACCTGGCGCCATTCCTGGAACAGGAATTTGCGCTTGGCCTGGCAAACATGCTGCACCTGGCGCAAGCGTTGCGGCCATGAGACAAGTTGGGCCGGCTGTCCGTCAAAGACGGGACGGTTATGCCAAAATAGCCCGGGATTTGACCCGCGCCGACCTACGTTGCATCTTCACTGACAGGATACCGATGCTTAAGCTGACCCGATGGCGAGCAACACTCATTCTTGCAGCCTGTTCGGTTTTGACCCCGGCCAGCGTCCATGCAGGACAAGGCGACCTGTTTGGTTTGCTGGACAACAAGCCGCTCAGTGAAACATGGCTCAATGCCGGCTTCTATTCCTATCATTTCAATCGCGATAAAGGACTGAACGGCAACAACCTGGGGTTCGGCGCCGAATACCGGTTTTCGACCGTGGCGTCGGCCACTGCCGGCAGGTTCTACAACAGCGACCGCGAGTACTCGAATTATGTCGGCGTGTATTACCAGCCCGTATATATCGGGCCGGTGCGCCTGGGCCTGGTCGCCGGGGGATTCAACGGCTATCCGAAGATGCGGCGCGGCGACTGGTTCCTGGCCGCCATCCCGGTCGCCAGCGTCGAATACAAGAACGTCGGCTTGAACCTGGCGGTTATCCCGAGCTACAAAGACAGGTTGTATGGCGCCCTGTCGTTCCAGCTGAAAATCAAGGTTTTCTGATCCCGCCCTGGAACGCCTGCGGGTAATAAGCTTACAGGTAATTCAGCAGCGAAATCTTGCGGATCTGCACAAAAGTCTGCTGCGTCGCCTGCAACGCCATCTGCCGCTGGTACAGCTCGGTAATCGCGCTGCTGTAGTCCAGGTCCTGGATATCCGACAGATAGCTCTTGTCCGACAGGTTGCGGGCGTCGCCATTGGTGTTGAGGGTATCCAGTTCCTGCATGCGCGAGCCCACCGACGAGCGCACCGTCAGCACATTGTCGAGCGAGTTGGACAGCTTGACGTTTGCCGTGCTCAAGGAATTCTGCAACTGCGCCTTGGCGGCCGGGGTGCCGTTGTCGATCGGCGTCTTGAGGGCGCCGATCAGGTCGCTGAGCGCGCCGAACATGTCCGGATTGGCATTCTTTGCGGTGTTGACATTGAAGCTGTCGCCGCTGGCAGGGGCGCCGGTCAGCACGATTTGCAAGCCGCCGAACTGGATCGGCGTGCCGGAGGTATAAGTGCCTGCCGTCACCACCGGCGGCGTATCCGAATTGGTCACGGTAAACGTCGTGGCTGAAGTAAAGCTGATCGAAAAATTCTTGCCGAAATCGGGATTGGTGGCGTCGATCACAGAGGTAGCGCCATATACACCGTCGCCGCTGTTGGCGGCGGCAGAAGTCGTGACGTAGCCGGAGCTGGTCTGCGCGGTCTGGAAAATGCTGCGGCCGTCGTCGGTGCCCGCCATCTGCCGCGAGATGTCGACCTGCAGCAGCTGCTGGCCCTGGTCGCCGACATATTGCACGCCGCCGCCGGCCTGCTGCACGAACGGCGCGCTGCCGCTCTTGAAGCCGGCGAACAGGAACTGGCCGTTGCCGTCGTCGGTATTGGCCAGGCCCAGCAGCTGGTCGTAATTGCTTTGCAAGGTAGTGGCGACCGATGCGCGGTCGGCGTCGGTCATGGTGCCGTTGCCGGCCTGCACCACCAGCCCTTTGATATTTTGCAGCAGCGTGGTGACGTTTTGCAGCGCATTGTCTTCCAGGCCCAGCGTGCGCGACGCCTGGGCGCGGCTGGTGGAATATTGATCGTTGAGGGAAATCGACTGCGATGCGCTCAGCGCCCGGGTCGCGCCCAGCGGATCGTCGGACGGCGTGAGTATTTTTGACATGGCGCCTATCTGCTGTTGCACCCGCAACAGGCTGGTTTGCTGGGAGCCCATCGCGGACAGGCTCTGGTCATAAAACGACTGGGTACTGATACGCATCTTGTTTTCCTTGTTTATCGTCTTGCTGGCGAGTCCGGCGGCCGGTTAAGCAACAATCCCCAGGATTGCGTCGAACATGGTCGACGCCGTCTGGATCACCTTGGCATTGGCCTGGTACATCTGCTGGTACATCAGCAGATTGGCGGTTTCTTCATCCTGGTTGACGCCGGACACCGACTGCTGCGCCGCCTTGATCTGCGCCGCCAGGCTGGTTTGCGCGGTATTGGCGATGGTGATCTGGTTGGCCTTGTTGCCGATGCTGCTGACCAGCTGGCCATACGCATCGGTATAGCTGGCGGTGCCGCCGGCCAGGGTTTTCTTGTTTTGCAAGGCGCCCAGCAGCAAGGCGTTGCTGCCGTCCGAAACGCCGCCGGTATTCGGTCCGATGGTGAACGTATCGCCGTTCACCGGCTTGCCGCTGATGGTGGCGCTGATGCCGTTGAAGCTGTAGGACGCGCCGTCGGTATACGTGACGGCAGCGCCGGCTGCATAGTTGACCACCGTGCCGTCCGGGTTGGTGACGGTCACCGCGGCGGCGGCCGGAAAGCCGGACAAGCTGGCAGGCGTGGTGGTGCTGTCGTATTTAAGCGTCAGCGGGCTGGCCAGCGGTGTCGGCAGGTACGAGGCGTCGACCTTGCCGGCGCTGATGCCGGCGCTGCCCTGGTTGGTGGCCGTCTTGCCGGTGACGATAGGCGAAGCCGCCGCTATCTTGGCCGGATCGGTCACCGTCACCGTCAGGTCGCGCGCGCCGGTGCGGGTCGGCTGGACCAGGAAGGAATCGCCGATTTGCGGCGTGCCGCTGGTCGCCTGCAACGATACACCGTCGAAAGTCACCGGCAAGCTGGGATAGCTGCCGAGCACCTTGTTATCGGACAAGCGGGTCACCGAATATTGCGGCGTGCCGGCGACGTTGACAAAATCGACCCGGTAATCGCTGGTGGTCAGCTGGCTGGTGTCGCTGAACGACGGCGTGACCAGCAGGTTGCCGGTGTTGCGGGAATTGGCGGTCGCCGCCGGACTGGCTTGCGAAAAGAAATCCTGGCCGGCGGCGCCGTTCAGGTCAATGCCCAGCTTGTGCTGCGCGTTGAACGTATCGGCCAGGCCGATCGCCATCCGCCCCAGTGCATTCTGGGCCTCGCCCAGGGTCTGGTTGCGGAACTGCATCAGGCCGCCGAGCGAACCGCCGCTGATCACGCTGTCCTGCATTTCAACCGCGACGCCGGCAGCGTTCACCAGGGCCACCGAGGTGCGGCTGGGATCGGCCGCCGAGGTGACGGCCTTCAGGGTCGATGCCTTGTCGCCCAGCACCAGGGTCTGGCCGGTGCCGATGAATACGTTGTACTGGCCGCCGTCCTGCACCACCACCTTGGTCGCCACCAGCTGGCCCAGGCTGTTCACCAGGCTGTCGCGCTGGTCCAGCAGGTCGTTCGGGGCCTGGCCGCCGGCAGCGTTGCTGAGCAAGGCGATCTGCTTGTTGATGCTGGCGATCTGGGTGGCGTAGGTATTGATCTGGTCGATCGAACCGGAAATCTGGTCGTTGACGTTGCCGTTCAGGCCGGTCAGCACCTGGCTCATGGTGCGGAACTGGTTGGCCAGGGCCTGGCCGGAACTGATCAGCTGCTGGCGCGCGGCGGAATCGGCAGGCGTATTGGCGACTGCCTGCACGCCCTTGAACATGGTCTGCAGCATCGGCGCCAGGCCGGTGGTCTGGTTGGCCAGCAGGTTGTTGATCTGGTTGATCTGGGTCGAGTAAGCCGCCAGCGCCTGGTTGGTCGACTGCGCCTGGTTCAGCTGCGAACTCAGGAACTGGTCGTAGCTGCGGGTGACGTCGACCACCTGCGCGCCGTTGCCGAAGAAACCGACGCTGGGAGTGTATGTGCCGCCGGCGGACACCACCTGCGCCATCTGCCGGCTATAACCCGGCGTGTTCACGTTGGCCGTGTTGTGGCCGGTGGTCACCAATGCCGCTTGCGCCGCGTTGAGCCCGCTGAGCCCGGTGAAAAACAAGCTGTTCGCCATACAATCTTCCTTTTAGAAAGCAACTGCCCGGCGTCGCTGCCAGGCTCACTTGAGGTATAACGGCAGCAGCCCGGGAAATTTGAGGGAAATGCCCGGTTCCGTGCAAAAAAATCAGAGGATCTGCTTGAGGATGCGCACCAGCTTCTCGCCGTATTGGGGATCGGTGGCGTAACCGGCGCGCTGCAAGCCGTGCGCAGCCTCGGCCGGATCGCGCGTGGCCAGCACCTGCGCATAGCGCGGATTGCCGGCCAGGAAACGCGCATAGTCGGAAAACGCTTCCTCATACGATGCATAAGCGCGGAACGAGGCTTTGGTCTGCTGCGGCTGGCCGTCCACGTATTCGGTGGTGACGGCTTGCACCACCGCGCCTTTCCAGCCCTTGCCGGCCTTGATGCCGAACAGGTTGTGGCTGCTGCTGCCGTCTTCTCCCTTGATTTCGCGTTTGCCCCAGCCCGATTCCAGCGCGGCCTGCGCCAGGATCAGCTGCGACGGCACGCCGCTGCTGCGACTGGCAGCTTGCGCCGGCGCGCTCATGCGCGACAGGAACTGGTCGACATATGCCTGCGGATTGCCGCCGGCGCCGCGCCCGGAACCGGCAGCGGCGTCGTACAGGGACAGGTTCTGCACAACGCCGGGATTTGCCGGCACCGCGGCTGCCGGCTGGCCGGGAAGCGGATCAGCGGCCGGCATCTTGCCCAGTGCCGCAGGCTGCTGCGGCGACTGGTCGACGGCGCGGCTAAGCTGGGCCTGCATCGCCTCGGCCAGGCCAAGGCCGCGGCCGGACAGGTTTTGCGCCAGCTGCTGGTCCAGCATCGAGGTGTACATTTTTTCCTGCTGGCTATCGAACATGCCGTCCGACGGCGTCGCCTCGCGCATGCTCTTCAACACCATCTGCATGAACATCGCTTCGAACTGGCGCGACACCTGTTTCAAGCCGTCTTGCGGCGAATTCCTGGTAGTGCGGCGCAAAGCGTCCACGCCTTGCACATCCAGCGCAAAACGCTGGTCAAGGTCGCCGCTGCGACTGCTGTTGATGGGACCGGAGACGCTCATGTCGGCCTCAGATGATTTCAAGTTCGGCGCGCAAGGCGCCGGCGGCTTTCATCGCCTGCAAGATGGAAACCATGTCCTGCGGATTGGCGCCCAGCGTATTCAAGCCCTTCACCACATCGGCCAGCGAAGCGCCGTTCTTGACTACCTGCAAGGCGCCGCCTGCCTGGTTCAGCTGGATTTGCGAAGTCTGCGTCACCACCGTGCTGCCGCCCGAGAACGGTCCAGGCTGGCTGATCACCGGCTGGGTGTTGATCACTACCGACAAATTGCCATGGGCTACCGCGCAGTCCAGCACGCGCACGGTCTGGTTCATCACCACCGAGCCGGTGCGGGCGTTGATCACTACCCGCGCTACCGCTTGCGCCGGCGTGATGTCGAGATTTTCCAAACGCGCCAGGAAACTGACCCGCGCTTCCGCCTGGGCCGGCGCGGCGACCTGGATCACGCGCGCATCGAGCGCGCTGGCAGTGCCTGCGCCAAAACTGCGGTTGATGGCCTCGACGGCTTTCTGCGCCGTGCCGAAATCGGATACATTCAGTTCCAGGGTCAAGCTATTCGCGTCGCCCAGCGGCGAACTGACCGCGCGCTCGACAATGGCGCCGGCAGGAATCCGGCCGGAACTGAGCTGGTTGATCTGCACCTTGCTGCCGTTGGCCGAGGCGCCGGCGCCGCCGACCACCATGTTGCCCTGCGCGATCGCATACACCATGCCGTCGGCGCCCTTGAGCGGCGTCATCAGCAGGGTGCCGCCGCGCAGGCTCTTGGCGTTGCCCATCGACGATACGGTGACGTCGATGTTCTGGCCCGGACGGGCAAACGACGGCAAGGTAGCGGTCACCATCACCGCCGCCACGTTCTTGAGCTGCATGTTGGTGCCGGGCGCCATCGAGATGCCCAGTTGCGACAGCATGTTGTTGAGGGTCTGGGTGGTGAACGGCGTCTGCATGGTCTGGTCGCCGCTGCCGTCGAGGCCGACCATCAGGCCGTAGCCGATCAGCGGATTGTCGCGCACGCCCTGGATGCTGGCCAGTTCCTTGAGACGCTCCGCCTGCACCGGCGACACGGCGCAGGCGAGGCAAAGCGACAGGAAGACGGCGCCGCGGCTGCGCCGCGCGCGCCGCAAAAAAAACTGGAATGATGATCGCATGGTCAGAACGGTAAGACGTTGAGGAAGAAACGCTGCAGCCAGCCCATGGTCTGCGCTTCGTCGATATAACCCTTGGCGCTGTATTCGATCCTGGCGTCGGCGACCTGGGTCGAGGCCACGCTGTTGTTGCCGCTCACCGTGCGCGGATTGACCACGCCGGAGAAACGGATGAATTCGGTGCCCTGGTTGATCATCATCTGCTTCTCGCCGCTGACCATCAGGTTGCCGTTGCCCAGCACCTCGGTCACCGTCACCGTGATCACGCCGTTAAAGGTATTGGCCGCATTGGCGCCGCCCTTGGCGGTCAATGCGTTGCTGGCCTTGGCGTCGGCGTCCAGGTTGCCGAACAGGCCGCCGAAAATCTTCGGTATCGCCGCCAGCGCGCTGCTGGTGCTGCCGTTGCGGCTGGCGTTGGCCGCCGAATTCTTGCTGGCGTTAACGTTTTCGCTGACGATGATGGTCAGGATGTCGCCGACATTGCGCGGCCGCCGGTCCTCGAACAGGGCCTGGCTGCTGAAGCCGGACTGGTAGATGGCGCCGTTTACCGGCGCCGCCGGCCGCACTTCCGCACGCGCGGTCATCGGCTGCTGCACCAGCGGCTCGCGCGGCAATTGCGCGCAGCCGCCCAGCAGCAGCGCCGCCAGCAGCAGGCACCTGGTGCAATATTTCATCGGCGCCGCCATCACAACTGCGTAAGGCGCTGCAACATCTGGTCAGAGGTCGTGACCGCCTTGCTGTTGATTTCGTAAGAACGCTGGGTCTGGATCATGTTCACCAGTTCTTCCACCACATTCACGTTCGACGATTCGACATAACCCTGGCTCAGCGTGCCGGCGCCGTTCTGGCCCGGCGTGGTCTGGTTGGCGGTGCCGGAAGCATTGGTTTCGGTGTACAGGTTTTCGCCATTGCTTTGCAAACCGGTCGAATTCAGGAACGTCGCCAGCTGGATCTGGCCGACCTGCACGCTGGCGGTGCTGCCGGCCTGGGTCACCGATACCGTGCCGTCCTTGGCGATGGTCATGCTGGTGGCGTTTTGCGGGATGGTGATGGCCGGCTGCACCGGGTAGCCGCTGGCGGTGACCAGCTGGCCGGTGGAGTCGGACTGGAACGAACCGTCGCGCGTATAGGCGGTGGTGCCGTCCGGCATTTGCACCTGGAAGAAACCGTCGCCGGTAATCGCCACGTCCTTGGTATTGTCGGTCTTGGTCGGGTTGCCCTGGGTATGGATCCGCTCGGTCGCCACCAGCCGCACGCCGGTGCCGATCTGCAGGCCGGACGGCAGGTTGGTCTGGTCCGAAGTCTGGCCGCCTACCTGGCGCAGGTTCTGGTACATCAGGTCTTCGAACACTGCGCGGCTGCGCTTGAAGCCGGTGGTGCCGACGTTGGCCAGGTTGTTCGATATCACGTCGAGCTGCTGCTGTTGCGCGTCGAGGCCGCTCTTGGCGATGGAAAGGGAACGTATCATGGTGAAATTCCTGTCGAAAAATGGATTAGCTGCTTTAGCTGCTCATGCTCAGCAGCTGGTTGGCGCGCTGGTCGTTTTCATCGGCGCTCTTGACCGCCTTCATCTGCATTTCAAAACTGCGCGCATTGGCGATCATTTCCACCATCGCCGACACCGGGTTGACGTTGCTGCCTTCCACCACGCCGGTCTGCAGCGTCACCGCCGGATCGGCGTCCGGCGCGGCAGCCCCGGCGCGCATGCGGAACAAGCCGTCGTCGCCGCGCAGCAAATCGCTGGCAGCCGGATTGACCAGTTTCAAACGGCCGACCTGGGCCACGTTGGTAGCCGGATCGCCGGCGCCGATGGCGCTGACCAGGCCGTCGGTCGATATCATCACAGCGGCGCCGGGCGGCACCGCCATCGGTCCGGCGTCGCCGATCACCGGCAGCTTGTCCATCGTCATCAGCTGGCCGTCGGCGCCCACCTGCAGGTTGCCGACCCGCGTATACGCTTCGCCGCCGTCCGCGGTCTGCACCGTCAGCCAGCCGTCGCCGCGCACCGCCACATCCATCGGCCGCCCGGTTTCGGTCAACGGCCCGGTGCTCATGTCGGCGCCGGGCGTCGAAGTCACCACGAAAGCGCGGGTCGCCGCTTCCTCGCCGACTACCGGCACGGCGCGGAAATTGTTCAGCTGCGCGCGGAAACCGGGCGTCGATACGTTGGCCATGTTGCTGGCTACCGAAGCTTGCTGCTCCATGGCCTGCTTGGCGCCGCTCATGGCGATGTAGATCATGCGGTCCATGGGTTCTCCCGGCCGGTTCCCGCCGCCGCGCTAATGACGAAAAAATCCATCATCAGCGCATGCTCACCAGGGTCTGCATGACCTGGTCCTGGGTCTTTACGGTTTGCGCGTTGGCCTGGTAGGTACGCTGCGCAATGATCATGTTGACCAGTTCGGCGGTGAGGTCGACGTTGGACGATTCCAGCGCGCCCGAAGTCAAGGAGCCAACCTTGGTGCCGGCGCCCGCCGTCCCGACCAGCGGCTGGCCTGACGCCGCGGTTTCAGCCCAGACATTGCCGCCCTTGGATTGCAGGCCGTCCGGATTGGCAAAGGAAGTGAGGACGATCTGGCCCAGGGTCTTGGTCTGTTCGTTCGAGTACTTGCCGGTTACGGTGCCGTCCGGATTGATGGCGAACGCAGTCAGGCTGCCGGAGGTATAACCATCCTGGGTCTGCTTGGCGACCGCGTTGTCGTTGCCGAACTGCGTGGTGCCGGTCAGGTTGATCGTGAAGTTCATCGGCGCCGCGCCGTTTGCCAGCGGTACTGCGGCAGGAGCCAGGGTGCCGGCGGCAGGCGTCAGCATCTTGCCGGCCGTATCAAAGGTCAGCGAGCCGATATTGCTGCTGGCGCCGCCGTCGACGGTCTGGTAGACATCCCAGGCGTTCGCCGCGGTCTTCACGAAGAAATTCGTGATTTCATGCGGATTGCCCAGCGAATCGTAGCCGGTCACCGCGTTCTGGTAATTGAAACTGGTGGAATCGGTCGCATTGAACGGCGCTGTGATGGGCACCGTGCTGCGCGAATCGATGTTGTATTGCGCATTGATCTTGGTGGTGGCGTTCGGCGTCATCGCGGCAGCCGGCAACTGCAAGGCTGCCGGTGTGCCGCCGGCGATGCTGCCATTGGCGCCGACCTGGTAGCCGGTCACGCGCAGGCCGCCGGAATTGACGATGTAGTTATCCTTGTCGATAGTGAACTGGCCGTTGCGCGAATAGGACACTTCGCCGGATGGGCTGGCCAGGCGGAAAAAACCGTCGCCGTTGGTGATCGCCACGTCCAGCGCACGGGTGCTGGTCTGCACCGCGCCCTGGGTGAAATTTTGCGAAACGCCGGCTACCTGGGTGCCGAGGCCGACCCGCGAACCCGCATATACATCGGCAAACAGGACACTGCCAGCCTTGAAGCCCACGGTGCCCGAGTTGGCGACATTATTGCCGATCACATCGAGATTGCTGGAACTTGCATTCAATCCGCTTACGCCTTGTTGAAACCCCATGGTCCACTCCTTTTGAAATCAATTTGCAGCATTTTTTTCAGCTTCCGGGTTGCGGAAAAATAATGAAAAAAGCCGGATTTATAGAAACTGCTTAACGTCGCTCAATGCCGCCGTGCCGGCCGCACCCAGGTTCAACGTCACGCCGCTGGCCGTCTGCGCCACGCTGGCAACCTGCGAGTACGTCAGCGTGTTCGCCGCGACCGCGCTGCCGCCGACGGCAGCAGCCACGCTGATTTTGTAGGCGCCGTCGCCCATCGCGGTACCGGTGTCGTTCTTGCCGTCCCACGACAAGGTCTTGGTGCCTTGCGGCAGCGCGCCGACATCGATCGTGCGCACCGTATTGCCGGCGGCGTCGGTGATCGTGACCTTGACCGTATCGGCCGCGCCTTGCATGTCCAGCCCGAAGGAAGTAGCGGCGCTATCCTTGAGCGTCACGCTGCTGCCCGGCGTCAGCACCGTATGGCCGATCAGCGAGGCGGCCTGCAAGGTCTGGCTGGAGCCGGTTTGCGCCACCAGCGAATTGAGCGTGCTGTTCAGGTTTTCGATGCCGCTGACGGTGCTCATCTGCGCCAGCTGCGAAGTCAGCTCCGCATTGTTCAGCGGATTCAGCGGGTCCTGGTTATTCAGCTGGGTGACCAGCAATTTAAGGAAGCGCTGTTCCTGGTCGGAACTGCTGGACACGGCTCCTGCCAGCGCTCCTGCTGCACTGTTGTCGGTTGAAACTCCCGATACTGCCATGATGGTTTTCTCCTGAAGCGGCGCCGCCGAGGCGGCCGCGGATTAATCGTTCAAATCGGAACTGCTATCGGTGCTTTGCTACTGGCCGATGGTCAGCGTCTTCAGCATCATGTTCTTGGCGGTATTGAGCACCTCGACATTGGCCTGGTAAGAGCGCGAAGCGGAAATCATGTTGACCATTTCTTCCACCACATTGACGTTCGGCATGGTGACGTAGCCGCTGGCGTTGGCCAGCGGATGCTTGGGGTCGTACACCATGCGCAGCGGCGACTGGTCTTCCACCACGCCCGCCACCTGCACGCCGCCGACGGCGCTGGCCGGATCCTGCTGGTCTCCTGTCGCCACCGCGAACACCACCTGCTTGGCGCGATAGGGCTGGCCATCGGGCCCGGAGACGCTGTCGGCATTGGCCAGGTTGCTGGCGGTGACGTTCATGCGTTGCGATTGCGCGCTCATGGCGGAACCGGCAACGTCGAAAATATTCATGGATACATTGGACGGCATGGCTTGATCCTTGCTGGCTAAAACTGGAAATTCATTGCTGCACCGCCGACAGCAGCGACTTGATCTGGGCGCCGATGACGGTCAGGCCGGATTCATAGTGGACCGCGTTGTCGGTGAAATTGACGCGCTCGACATCCATCTCCACGGTATTGCCGTCGATGCTGGACTGGGTCGGCACCCGGTACAGCAAATCCGGTTCGCCGGCGGCCATGGCCTCGCCCTGGATGTGGCGCGCGGAAGTGATCGCCATCGACACCGGCTGCGCCTGCCGGCCTTGCGCCATCGCTTGCGTCAGGCTGCTGCTGAAATCGAAATCGCGCGCCTTGTAATTGGGCGTATCGGCGTGTGCGATATTCGACGACAGCACCTCTTGCCGGCGCGCCCTCAAGTTCAATGCTTCCTGCTGAAAGCGCAGTGCTGCATCCAGTTTATCTACCATCTTGTACCTACCCTCAACAGACCTTTTGATGAAAGCGATTATAGGTAGCGGCCGCCGGCGGCAATCAGCGGAACAGGCGGCTGATTCGGCCTCAATTCAAGATACGCCATGCCGGTCTCATTTGGGACCGGGAAAATATTTTGCGACATCCTCGAAACTCAGCCGGTAACCGTCCAGCACGCGCTTGATGGTCGATCCGCTGGGATCGGTGACCCTGCCGGTTTCGAGCTTGCTCAGCACCGGCACCGACAAGCCGCAGCGCCGATGCATCGCTGTCAGCGACAGCCTCTTGCCGTTCTCGCCGGTTTGCTTCAAGCGCATCTGCCGCAGGAAATCCGCCAAGGTGGCCGGGACTTCTTCATCGAATTCGCTCACGTTCGCCATTGCATGTCCTTGATTTTCAGATCGCCTTCCGGCAGAATTTTTTGAACCGGCGCGACAGGTTTCCGCAAACCATTATAGGCAGGGCATCGCAATCCAATACCCCAAACAGCACGCCAAACCGCGCCCAGTTCGGCGCTTGGCGACGACGCGCGGTTGTCTAGAATCTGATGGCGGACATTCCGTCGCCATGAATTCCGATTGAGGGAAGATTCGATATGCATGCACCATTCTCCCGGCGCCGCCGGCTTGCGATTACCTGCCTGATCCTTGCGGCGGCAGGACCAGGCGTCGGCAGCCGGGCCGCATCCGCCAGGACAGCGGAACTGAGCGGCAGCGCCAGGCCGGTGATCGAGCAGTTCCTGCTGGCCCAGGCCGGCGGCTTGCCTGGCAAGGTCAGCATCCGCGTCGAGACGCCGATGTCAGGCGCCCTGCCCGCCTGCGATGCGCTGGAAGCGTTCCTGCCCGCCGGCGCCCGGGTCTGGGGACGGGTCTCGGTCGGCCTGCGCTGCAACGGCGACGGTTCCACCACGCCGGCGTGGACGCGCTATGTGCCCGCCTATGTGGCGGTAGTGGCGAACTACTATGTAGCCAGCCGTCCCATCAACGCCGGCGACACCGTCGGCCCCGCCGATATCCAGCTGCGCCAGGGCGACCTCAGCGCCCTGCCGCGCGGCGTGCTCACCAATCCGCAGCAAGCCGCCGGCATGGTAGCCTCGAACCGGATTGCCCTGGGCGCGCCGCTGCGGCTGGAACTGCTGCGCGGCGCCACTGTGATACAACAGGGGCAAAGCGTGAAAGTCCAGTCGCAAGGCTCGGGTTTCGTCGTCAGCACCGAAGGACGGGCGATGACCAATGCCGCCGCCGGCGTGGCGATACAGGTGAAGACGCAGGCAGGGCAGATGCTGAGCGGCATCGCCCGTGCCGATGGCTCGGTAGAATTGCCGAATTGACGCTTGTTTTTACAGCAATCCAGGCATTTTTAGCCGGAACCCTAAACATTCCGCGCAAGCTGCCGTTATAACGAACAGATCCCTTAGAGGAAACATCTTGAAAATCGATCAACCTACAAAGCCGCTCAATAGCGTGTCAAGCCCAGCCAACGCGGCGTCCAGCAAGGATAACGCGGCGCGCGCCGCATCCGCCGACGCCGCTGCCGCCGGCACCGCCAACAGCGCCAGCCCGCCTATGCCAGCCGCCCTCAATTCACTGTCGGCGCAAGTGCGCCAGCTGCAAACCCAGTTGCTGCAACCCGGCGCCGGCGATTTCGACGCCGCCCGGGTCGCCGAGATACGCCAAGCCATCAGCGAAGGCCGCTATCAGATCAATCCCGAAAAAATCGCCGACGGCTTGCTCGATACGGTACGCGACCTGCTGGGCAAGAAGCCGTCATGAGCAGCGCGCTCTTCAAGCACCTGCAGCAGGAGCGCGCCGTCATGGACGCCTTTCTCGACCTGCTGGACCAGGAAGCGGAGGCGCTGATCAAGAGCCGTTTCGATGTGCTGCCGCTGATCACCGAACGCAAGGCCCAGCTGGCGGAACGCATCACTGCGCTTGAGCAGGAACGGGAACAGCGGCAACGGGCAGCCGGTTTCGACGCGGGACGAACCGGCGGCGACGCCGCGGCGGCGGCCGGCGGCGGCAACCTGCAGCAAGCCTGGCAAGAACTGCTGGCGCTTGCAGCCCAGGCCCGCGACTACAACCATCGCAACGGCATCATGATCCACACCCACCTGGATTTTGTACGGCGCTCGATCAATTTCCTGCGCGCCCACGGCCAGTCGCTGTATGGCGCCGACGGCAAGCACCAGGTCGGGCTCGGCAACGGCCATAGCCTGGCGTCGAGCTGAACGCCACCTACCCCATAGCCCGATTTACTCGTAGCTGACCATCACCTGGCTGGCCGCCCCCTGCAATGCCGGGGCCAGGGCTCCGCGCCCGCCGATCACAAAAGCAAACACGAAATTCGACCAGCCGTTGTCGCCGTCAAAGGCGGCGGTGCTGCCGCTGGCGCCGCTGAGAGCGGCGCACCTGGCGTAGTTGCACAGATAGGCATGGATGCCGGCCGGCGGCGCCGTCAGGAAACTGTAGCGCCAGCCGACCCGGCGGGTCCTGGAGCCTGAAGAGACGCCGCTGCCGACCGGAGCTACCTGAACCGACTGATAAGCCACCCCACGGTAGAACAGCGCGGGCGTGGAAACCGAAGCGCTCCAGGAACCCGCCACCCTGCCCTGTCCGCCCGCGGCAGCGCCGCTGTCAAGCCGGACAGCGCCGGGCCCGGCCGGCGGATTCTCAGCGCGTCCCATATAGGTACTCAGACTGATTGCAGCCACCGGCGGTTCTCCGGCAAAAACAGCCGCAGGCGCCAGCCAGCCGGCCGCGCCGCAAAACAACAGCCGCCTCAGCCCGGACCCGAAGCCGGCCAGGTCGCTCATCTCACGCTACCTCGCTCCGGCTGGTTTCATTCAAGCGCACCCGCAGGCGGCTGATGGCCTGGCTATGCAGCTGGCAGACGCGCGACTGGCTGACTTCCAGGATGGCGCCGATTTCACGCAGGTTCATTTCCTGCTCGTAATACAGGCTGAGCAGCAGCCGTTCGCGTTCCGGCATCAGGGCGATCGCCTCCACCAGCATATGGCGCATGCCGCTGTCCAGCAGACGCTGCAACGGATCGGCGACGCCGCTGCGATCGCTGCTGTCGTGCTGGCGGTCGAGAAACGAATTTTCATTGCTGCCGCCTTCGCAGTCTTCGTAGTACACCAGCTGCGAACCGTGGATTTCCTGCAGCAGATGCTGGTAGTCTTCCAGCGACAGCTGCATCGACACCGCGATTTCACGCTCGCTGGGCGGACGCGCCAGCTTCTGCTCCAGCGCCTGCACCGCAGCGTCGACCTTGCGCGACGACTGCCGCAAGCCGCGCGACAGCCAGTCGTTGGCGCGCAGCTCGTCCAGCATCGCGCCGCGGATACGCTGGCTGGCGTAGGTTTCGAACTGCGCGCCCTGGTCATCCTGGTAGCGGTTGGCGGCGTCCAGCAAGCCCAGCATGCCGGCCTGGATCATGTCGTCCAGCTCCACGCTGGCCGGCAATTTCGCGATCAGCTGCAAAGCCAGGCGCCGCACCAGCGGCGCGTATTGCGCCAGCGTGTCGGATTTATCGATTTTTCCCTGAGCCGTATACATGATGGATTCCTCTTCCTGCTTTACTCACACAGTGTCCAGATTTCGGTTAACAACAGGGCGCGGCCATTGCAGCAGCTGGCCAGCGATGCGGCGGAAATCGATTGCCGCGGCACTGGTCTGGAATGCCTCCACCACGCTCAACTTGAGCCCCAGCGCGCGCACCAGCTGCGGGTCTTCCGCGACGCAGCCGGCAGGCTCCAGCGCCAGCCCCAGGTAACGGCTGCCGGCGCCGGCCAGGTTGCCCAGCACGCGCTGCGCCTCCGGCATGCCGGCCGCCAGGTTGAGCATGATCCGCAGGCGCTGCAGGGCATGCGCGTAATGCAGCTGCTTGATGCAGGCGTAGGCAGCCGTGATGGAAGCCGCCTGCGGCCGCAGCACCACCACCACATCGTCGGCCTGCGCCGCCAGCGGCGACAAGGCGCCGTCGCGGTCCAGGCCGGCGTCGACCAGGATCACCTGCCCCTGGAACAGATTGCGCACCTCAGCCACGGCAGGGGCATCGCCCGGGCGCACCGCCAGCAGCAGCGCGCCGCACGCCAGGCGCGACGCCGCGGTTGACAGCGGCAGGCCGCCGGCAACATCGGACCAGCTGCGCGCCGTGGCGCCGGCCCACATCGCCGTTGCCGACCGCGCGCCGCTCTGCTCGTCCAGCAGCAGCACTTCTTTTCCTTGCTGCACCAGGGCCGCGGCCAGGTTCAAGGCGACGCTGGTGACGCCTATCCTTGGACTGCTGCCGACCAGCGCGATGACGCGCGCCGCCTGCGTGCCCGAATGCTGCGCCATCAGGTTGCGCAAACCATCGGCCTGATCGCTGACTACTTTGCTCACAGACGTCCTTTCATCCGGGCAGCGCCGCAGTGCCCGGTGCCGGCGCCAGGCCGGGAACGCTATCGGCATCCAGCGCCAGCGCATCCAGCAGGGCGATCAGCTTGCCGAAGCCTTCAAACAGCGCTGCCGCGGAAGTGGCGCTGGCCGCGCCGGCACGGATCCGATGGCCGGCCAGCTGCGCCAGCAGCGTGCGAGCGGCGCCGGCCCAGCTGTCGCGGTTGTGCGCCAGGCGCCAGACGGTGGTGCTGACTTGTGCAGCGACCAGCAGGCGTTTTTGCATCTGGCTGTCGCCCGGCTCGGTGCAGGCATCGAGCTGCTGGACCGCTTTCTTGAGCAGCTTGTAGTAAGGATCGGCGGCTTGTTTCCAGCAGGCCCACGCGGCAAGCTGCGACGCCGTCGCCGACGGCGCAAGATTGGCCAGCAGGTACCAGCCGGCCAGCAGTTTTCCGCTGTGCGGATCGACGATGCGCACGGCCACGCAGCGCAAATTGAATGTGCTCGCATCGTGCCGTTTGTCGCCGGGCAAGGCGACTGTCGTCTCCGCCAGCATCTGTTGCGCCGGCTTGCCCTTGTAGAGCATCGCCTGGGGTGCATCGAACACCAGCCGCGCCGCCAGCTTCGCCAGCGATGTCCTGCCTGCGCCATCCAGCACGCAAGTAGTGCCGCGCGCACGGGCCAGCCATGACATGCCGGCCTGCCAGGATTCGATCAAGCCTGGCGCCGGCATTTTGTCGAGCAGGTGCACCACCGGCTTGCCGAAATCCTGGCCATGCACCCACGCCAGCTGGCGCAGCGCCGGCGTGGCTACAGCGCCGTTTGCCGCGGCGGCAAACGCGGTGGACAGCAATTGATGCGGCGCCGCCAGCGGCATGCCGTCGCGATCCGACAACAGCACGCTGGATTGCAAGGCATAGGCGTCGCCGCTGCGGCTGGCGGCCAGCTCGGTCTTGCCGCTGATTGCCAGCACATGGCTGTTGCAAGCAACGCCGATTTCCGTTTTCGCATGCGCCAGCAGCTTGTGGACCACCGCCTGGCTGCCGATGCTGTCGTCCGCCAGGTCGCGCCATAACCGGCTGCTGGTCTCGAAGCCGATCCCGCCGCCGGCCAGCGCAGCGGCGTTGGCCGCCAGCTCTTCGGCGTCCTGCGCCAGCACCCGGATCAGTTGCCGGCATTGGCCGCGCAAGCGTTCGGTAGCGGCAGATGCGGCCGCCAGTTCGGCGTCGTTGTTCAATGCCGCCGGCAGCTCACCCAGGTCAGCTTCGCCCGGGACAAACAAGGCGCTGCGGCTGGCGCTCTGGAACACGCTGTCGACCAGTTGCGAACGCTCGGCCAGCATCAGGTTTTCCGGCACTTTCTGGCCGCAAGAAACGTAGTGCACCGGCAGCCGGTGGCGGATCACGGTGTCCAGCAATGCGCCGGGATGGGTGGCTTCGTCGGTCTTGGTGAAGATGCAGCCCGCCAGCTGGTTGCCGCCGGCGCTGTCCTTGTAGGCATGCACCACCTCATTCAGGGTGTCGCCGTGGCTGGCGGCGTTCAGCAGCAGCAAGCGCTTGACCGGGCGGCCGGCGCCGCACAGCATGGCGACCTGCTCGGAGACGCTGCGGTCGCGCTGGCTCTTGCCGACCGTATCGATCAAGACCATGTGCTTGTCGCGCAAATCCTCCAGCACCAGCCGCAGGTCGGCTGCGTCTTTCACCGCATGCACCGATACCCCCAGGATCTTGCCGTAGATGCGCAACTGCTCGAATGCGCCGATGCGGTAGCTGTCGGTAGTCAGCAGCGCCAGCTTGTCGGCGCCGAAGCGCATCACGCAGCGCGCCGCCAGCTTGGCGGTGGTGGTGGTCTTGCCGACCCCGGTCGGACCCATCAAGGCATAGACGCCGCCGCCATCCATCAGCGCATCTTCGTTTTCCATCAACGGCAGGTTGCGCGCCAGCTCGGCCTTGACCCATGCCATGCCGGAGGCAAAATTCTGGCCGGTCGGCAGGTGGTCCAGCATCGCTTTCGCCAGGCTGGCGCTGAAGCCGGCGCCCAGCAAGGTGCGCAGCAGATGGCCGCGCACCGGGTCGCGGCGCTGCTTGTCGTTCCACACCAGGCCGGCCAGCTGCTCTTCGATCATGCCGCGCATCGAATGGATTTCGCTGATAACGCTACCGTTGCTGTCCGTGCCGGATGGCGCGGCGGCGCTTGTGGCTGGCTGTATGACCACTGGTGCTGCCACCGTCGCCGGTACGGCAACCACAGGAGCCAGGGTTGGTGCCGGCGCCGGCCGCGCATCGCCCGCGGTTTCCAGCATGGCGACGATTTCGGCGCCGGCGGCGGTCGCCCGGCTGGAAACGATGATGGCGTCCGGCCCCAGCTGTTCGCGCACCAGGCGCAGCGCTTCGCGGCTGGACGGGGCGACGATGGTGACGCTGTCAGTGTGCATGTTCAAGCCTTGCCTCCGATAGTGGCGGTTACTTTGATGGTGCGGGTATCAGGAATTTCAGCGTGCGACAGCACCTTGAGCTGCGGCAGGCTGCGGCGCAGGAAGCGCGCCAGCAAGACCCGCAGCGGATGCTGCACCACCAGCACCGGCGACAGGCCGAACTGTTCCTGGCGCGCGATCGCGGCCTGGGTCTGCGCCAGCAGGCTGTCGGCCAGCCCCGGTTCCAGTCCGCTGCCGTTGCTCAACGCCTGCAGCAGGACGCGGTCGAGCGAGCCGTCGAGGCCGATCACCTGCAGTTCGCCGTTGCCGGGGAACAGCTGCTGGGTGATCGCCCGGCCCAGCGCCAGCCGCACCAGCGATGTCAGTTCGGTGGCGTCGCTGACCGTGCCTCCGTGCTCCAGCAGGACGTCGAGGATGGTGCGCATGTCGCGTATCGATACGCTTTCGTCCAGCAGGTTTTGCAATATTTTCTGCAGCGTCGTCAGCGACAGCAGCTTGGGCACCAGGTCTTCGATCAGTTTCGGCGCGTCCTTGGCGACCCGGTCCAGCAGCTGCTGCACTTCCTGCCGTCCCAGCAGTTCCGCCGAATGGGCATGGATCAGGTGGTTCAGGTGAGTAGCGATCACGGTGCTGGCGTCGACCACGGTGTAACCGTAGATCTGCGCCTGTTCCCGCATGTGGCTTTCGATCCAGACCGCCGGCAGGCCGAACGCCGGATCGGCCGTCTGCACGCCGGGCAAGGTGGCGCTGACCTGCCCCGGATTGATCGCCATCCATTGGCCAGGCCAGGCTTCGCCATTGGCGATCTCGACGCCTTTGAGCGTGATCACATAGGAATTCGGCTTGAGTTCCAGGTTGTCGCGGATGTGCACTACCGGCACCAGGAAGCCGATGTCCTGCGCGAACTTCTTGCGGATGCTCTTGATGCGGCC
The DNA here is from genome assembly GCF_038896935.1 of Collimonas rhizosphaerae. Classification (NCBI taxonomy): domain Bacteria; kingdom Pseudomonadati; phylum Pseudomonadota; class Betaproteobacteria; order Burkholderiales; family Oxalobacteraceae; genus Collimonas; species Collimonas rhizosphaerae. Next base: position 74,158 of record NZ_JBANDC010000018.1, on the reverse strand, counting down.
CAGCAGTTCGCCGTTCTGGCTGCGGTCGACCAGGGAAATCAGGCGGTAGCCGACTTCCAGTCCGAGCGGATCGACCAGCGCCACGTCGTCCCAGCTGGCGTCCGCCGGCTCGGCAGCTGCCGCGGACGGCGGCGGCGCCTTGGCCGCATATTCCGCCGCCGCGTTTTTCTGCAGCAGGCGCCGGCCGAGATACACCAGGCCGCCGGCAATGATCAGGAACGCCACATGCGGCATGCCCGGCACCAGCCCCATCAGGCCGATGATGCCGGCGGTCAGGAACAGCACCTGCGGATTGGAGAACAGCTGCCCCATCAGCTGCTGGCCGACATCTTCATCGGTCGTCACGCGCGAGACGATGACGCCGGCAGCGGTAGAAATCACCAGCGCCGGAATCTGCGCTACCAGGCCGTCGCCGATGGTCAGCAAGGTGTAGTTCTTGGCCGCCACCGAAATATCCAGGCCATGCTGGGCGACGCCGACGATCAGGCCGCCGACCACATTGATCACCATGATCAGCAAGCCGGCCACCGCATCGCCGCGCACGAACTTGCTGGCGCCGTCCATGGAGCCGTAGAAATCCGCTTCCTGCGCGACCTCGGCGCGGCGCTTGCGCGCTACGTCCTCGCCGATCAGGCCGGCGTTGAGGTCGGCGTCGATCGCCATCTGCTTGCCTGGCATCGCATCCAGCGTGAAGCGCGCGCCGACTTCAGCAATCCGCCCCGCGCCCTTGGTGATGACCATGAAGTTGATCACCACCAGGATCACGAACACCACGATGCCGACGGCGAAATTGCCGCCCACCAGGAAATGGCCGAAGGCTTCGATCACCTTGCCCGCGGCGTCCGGCCCGGTATGGCCTTCCAGCAGCACCACGCGGGTGGAAGCGACATTGAGCGACAGGCGCAGCAAGGTCGAAAACAGCAACACCGCCGGAAAGGCGGCGAAATCCAGCGCCTTCATGGTGTACATGCTGACCAGCAGCACCATCACCGACAGCGCGATATTGAAGGTGAACAGCAGGTCGAGCAGGAACGGCGGCAAGGGCAGGATCATCATGCCCAGGATCATGACGATCAGCACCGGGCCGGCCATGCCCTTGACGCTGTTGCCAGCCAATATGGCGGCCCCTAGGCGGGGCAAGGAACTGAATGAAAAAGCTGGGCCTGCTGGCTTCATGCCGGGCTTCCTAAAGTGTCGAGTGAATCGGGAACCGGCAGGTCAGCCGGTGTGCGTGGCGCGATGCCGCCCTCGCTGCGCCAGCGCTGCAGCTGGTAAACCCAGGCCAGCACTTCAGCCACCGCGGTGTACAGCGCAGCCGGGATTTCTTCGCCCAGGTTGGTATGGCGATACAGCGCCCGGGTCAGGGGCGGTGCTTCCAGCATGGGAATCTTGTGTTCGGCGCCGATGGCGCGGATGCGCAGCGCTACCAGGTCGGTGCCCTTGGCAACCACCCGGGGCGCGCGCATTTCCTTGTCGCTGTATTTGAGCGCGACCGCAAAGTGGGTCGGGTTGGTGACCACCACGTCGGCGGTCGCCACCTCGGCCATCATGCGCCGCCGCGCCATCTGTTGCTGCTGGCGCCGGATCTGCCCTTTGACGTGCGGATCGCCTTCGCTTTCCTTGTGCTCCTGCTTCAGCTCTTCGCGCGTCATGCGCAGCTTGCGGTAATAACTCCACAACTGGTATGGCACATCAATGGCTGCCACCAGCAGCAGCGAAGCAATGATCAGGCCGCAGCAATTGGCCACCAGCCTTACCGTATGCGCCAATGCGCCGTGCACCGGTTCGCTCAGCAAGCCCAGCAGCGTATCCAGGTTGCGCGACATGACCCAGTAGGCGATGCCGCCCACCAGTACCGATTTGGTGCATGCCTTGATCAGTTCCGCCAGCGACTGGCTGGAAAAGATGCGAGCAATACCGGCCACTGGATTGAGCTTGGAGAATTTGGGCGCCAGCGCATCCGGCGCAAACAGCCAGCCGCCCAGCATCAGCGGCGCCGCCAGGGCCGCCAGCGCCAGCATGGCCAGCAACGGCAGCAAAGCCTGCAGCGCTTCCTGCCCGGCAGCAGCGGCCTGGGTCAGCATATAGGAGGTATCGAAGCCGGCGGCGCGCTTGAATTGCATGCCCTGCCGCAAGGCATGGCCGATATGCTCCGCCATCGGCACGGCCGTCAGCCACAAGCCGCCTATGCCGGTGCTCAGCATGACAAACGTGCTCAGCTCGCGCGAACGGGCAACCTGGCCTTCTTCGCGCGCCTTTTCCAGGCGCCGGGGAGAACCGGGTTCCGTCTTTTCGAGATCGCTTTCTTCCGCCATGCATGCTCCGAACCAGAAGGGACGAACAGCGCCCTATCAATATCGATTATTGATGCAAGGGCGCAGATGCAATCGGGCAAACAAGGCGGGGATAGCGGTGCTGCTCAGGCAATCGCTGCGGCCGGGGCGTGTTCACCGCCGCCCTGGCCGCTTTTGTTTCAGGCGTGATGCGGATTCGCCATGGTCCGGGTCAGAAGCCCAGGCTCGACAGCAGGTCGTCGACCTGCTCCTGGTCGGATACCGCATCGGGATTTTCATCCGCGTTCATTTGCGGACCGTTCAACAGGCCGTTGCCTTCGCTGCGTTTTTCCAGCGGCGTGTTGTCGATCAGCACCTGCAGCAGCTGTTTTTCCATTTCCTGCACGACTTCCATCATTTTCTTGATGACCTGGCCGGTCAGGTCCTGGAAGTCCTGCGCCATCATGATTTCCATCAGCTGCGCATTGATGGCCGAAGCCTGCTGCGGCACGTCTTTCAGGTAATTGCGGGTATCCAGCACCAGCACCCGGGCATCGTCCAGCTCGACCGGGCTGACAAACCATTCATCCCAGCGCTGGCTGAGCGTCTTGGCTTGCTTGCTGAGTTTTTCCTGGATCGGCTGGGCGACGTCGATCGCGTTCAAGGCCCGTTCGGCGGCGCGCTCTGTCATCGCCGCCACGTAGTTCAGGCGATCGCGGGCATCCGGGATCGCCTGCGCCGCCTTGGCGATTTCCTGGTCCAGGCCGAGTTCGCGCATGCTTTCGCGCAGCAGGCGCGTCAGGTGGCCGATGCGGTTGACCAGCTGCTCGGCGGAGTCGCCGGCGGCCGGCATCTGTAAGGCGTGCAGGCTCATATCAAGCACTCTCTTTCGCAATTTTCTCGAATATCTTGGTGATCTTTTCCTCCAGCGTGGCCGCGGTAAAAGGCTTGACCACATAGCCGTTGGCGCCGGCCTGGGCGGCGGCGATGATGTTTTCCTTCTTGGCTTCGGCCGTCACCATCAGCACCGGCAGCCTGGACAGGGCCGGATCGGCGCGTATCGATTGCAGCATGGTCAAGCCATCCATGTTCGGCATGTTCCAGTCGGACACGACAAACCCGAAATTGCCGTCCTTGAGCTTGGCCAGTCCTGCCGCACCGTCCTCGGCTTCGTCGACATTGACGAAATCGAGTTCTTTCAACAGGTTCCTTACAATCCGCCGCATGGTAGGAAAATCGTCCACCACCAGAATTTTGATACTTTTATCAACCATGATTACTCCACACTAAAAATAGGACCTGGCACGCATGCCCGCATTCCTGACGCCATGCCTGTATAACGTCACAAATGTAAAAAAACACAGGGCGGATATTGTTCACACCGTTTTTTACACCCGGTTCGAGCGTTCGCCGTACGACATCAGGCGCGCCATCAGGCGTGCGCTCATTTCCGCTATGCCGGCTACCTCGTTGGCCGCCCCCATGGCGATCGCTTCGCGCGGCATGCCGAACACCACGCAGCTGGCTTCGTCTTGCGCCAGGGTGTAAGCGCCAGCCTGGCGCAAGCGCAGCAAACCGGCCGCGCCGTCCCGTCCCATGCCGGTCAGGATCACGCCGATGGCGTTCTTGCCGGCATGCTGGGCGACCGAATCGAACAGCACGTCGATCGAAGGCCGATGGCGGTTGACCGGATCTTCCTGGTCCAGGTGGGCGACATAGTTGGCGCCGCTGCGCGCCAGCGACAGATGGAAGCCGCCGGGCGCGATATAAGCATGGCCCGGCAATACCCGCTCGCCGTGCTCCGCTTCCTTGACGGTGATGCGGCACAAGCCGTCCAGGCGCTGCGCGAACGACCGGGTAAAGCCGGGCGGCATGTGTTGCGCGATCATGATGCCCGGGCAATCCGGCGGCAGCGGCTGCAATACTTCCCGAATCGCTTCGGTGCCGCCGGTGGAAGCACCGATGATGATCAGTTTTTCAGTACTCAGCAAAGGACTGCGCAGCAGCGGCGCCTGTCCCGCTGCCGCCGCATCGGCCGCGGGCCGGCGCGCCGATTGCAGGCGGGCGCGGGCGGCGGCGCGGATCTTGTCGGCGATCAGGTCGGTATATTCCAGCAAGCCTTCGCGTATGCCGAGGCGCGGCTTGGTGACAAAATCGACCGCCCCCAGCTCCAGCGCGCGCAGCGTGATTTCGGAACCGCGCTCCGTCAGCGAAGACACCATCAGCACCGGCATCGGCCGCAGGCGCATCAGCTTTTCCAGGAAATCCAGTCCATCCATGCGCGGCATTTCGACATCCAGCGTCAATACGTCGGGATTGAGCTGCTTGATCAGGTCGCGCGCCACCAGCGGATCGGGCGCCGTCGCCACCACGGTCATGTCCGGCTGGCTATTGATGATTTCGGTCATCAAGCTGCGTATCAGCGCCGAATCGTCCACACACAATACTTTGATTTTTTTATCGCTCACGCGCTGCCTCCACCTTGTTTTACGGCTTTCTTGCCGACTGCCGTATTGAATAATTCCACCTTGCTGCGCACCGGCTGCTGCGCCAGTGTCTGCACCAGTTTCTGTTCGTCGCGCTGGACCTGTTCGGCTTCGTTGATGCGGTGCAGCCTGCGCACCATGACCTTGCCGCTCCTCGGGAAATAGCTGATCCGGCGCGGCAGGTTGCCGCGCAAGTCTTGCGCCGCCACCCGTACCTGTTCCATCTGCAGGTAACGCAATACAAAATCGGCATTGCGGTCGCCGATGTTGAGCATCGTCATGTTCGCCAGCACCGCGCCGCCGCCAAACACCTTGGCCTCCAGCCGTTCGCGGCGCGCGCCCGCCTTGAGCAGTTCGTTGAGCAGCATCTCCATGGCGTAAGCGCCGTAGCGCATGGAGGCAGACGCGCTGTTGCCGGAGTTGCCGTCATCGGGCAGCATGAAGTGATTCATGCCGCCGACTCCTGCCGTGCTGTCGCGCACGCAGGCCGCCACGCAAGAACCGAGCACGGTGCTGAGCACCATGTCGTCGGGCGTGACGTAGTATTCGTTGGGCAGCAGCTTGACCGCCGCGCTGTCGAACTCGCGGTCAAAATAATGATGGGTCGCCACCGACTCTTCCGCCGCTGAAATCATGCGCCGCCCTTGGCTTGCCGGGAATCGAGTTCATAGACGGTCTGGCCGCGCAGCCGGAACGGCTGGCTGGCGTAGGAAAAATTCTCCGAATGCCCGGCAAACAGCAAGCCTTGCGGTTTCATCAAGGGCGCGAAACGCTGCAGGATCCTGTTCTGTGTCGGCTTGTCGAAATAGATCATCACGTTGCGGCAAAAGATGACGTCGAACGGTTCTTTCAAGCCCCATTGCGTATCCAGCAGGTTGAGCTGGCCGAACTTGACCATGGCCGCCACTTCCGGCCGTATCCGCACCTGCCCGGCACGGGCGCCGCTGCCCTTCAGGAAGAAGCGCTTGAGGCGTTCCAGCGGCAGCTTGCTGACCTGCTCCATGGTGTAGACGCCGGCCGCGGCCTTTTCCAGCACCTGGGTGTCGATGTCGGTAGCGATGACGCTGGCCGTGGCGGCGCGGCTGCCCAGCGCTTCGATCAGGGTCATCGCGATCGAATACGGCTCTTCGCCGGTGGACGCGGCCGAACACCAGACAGTCACCGGCGCCGCGCATTTTTTTGCGTGCTCCGCCAGCAGCGGAAAATGATGCGCCTCGCGGAAAAACGCCGTCAGGTTGGTGGTCAAGGCATTGGTGAAGGCTTGCCACTCGGCGCTGTCCTTTTCGCCTTCCAGCAAGGCCAGGTACGAAGTAAAGTCGTTCATGCCGAGTTCGCGCAGGCGGCGCGACAGGCGGCTGTAGACCATCTCGCGCTTTTGTTCGCCCAGCGCGATGCCGGCGCGCTGGTGGATCAGCGCGCGGACCCTGGAAAAATCGCCGTCGGTCAGCAAAAAATCCCGAGCTGAAGCCGTCGCCGCCCTGGTGCTCGGTTTGATAGTCATTCGGTGCGCCTTAACATGGTTGGCAGCGCCGCCTGCTGCGGCAACTGCCCGTATTGCAATATAAACACGGCGGCCGCACGCCGATGCCGCGAACAAGAGCCTAAAACGCCGCTTGCTCCGAGCATGGCGGCGCCGCGCCGCGCTAAGCTAGGCAGCGGCGCCGCGCAGCATCTGCGCATGCGGGGTGATATCGATCATCCGGTTTGCCTGCGCCGCGCCATGCGCGCGCTCCAGCTTGAAAGCGCCGACCACATCCGCCAGCACGCCGGCCTGGTCCTGCAGGCTGGCCGCCGCCGCCGCTGCTTCTTCCACCAAAGCAGCGTTCTGCTGAGTCACCTGGTCCATCTGGCTGATGGCCTGGTTGATCTGCTCGATGCCGGCGGTCTGCTCCTGGCTGGCGGCAGTGATTTCGCCCATGATGTCGGTCACACGGCGCACGCTGGCCACGATTTCTTCCATGGTGGTGCCGGCCTGGTCGACCAGCCGCGAGCCGAGCCCGACTTTTTCAACCGAGTCGTCGATCAGTCCCTTGATTTCCTTGGCCGCGGCAGCCGAACGCTGCGCCAGGCTGCGCACTTCCGCCGCCACTACCGCAAAACCGCGCCCCTGTTCGCCGGCCCGGGCCGCTTCCACCGCGGCGTTCAGCGCCAGGATGTTGGTCTGGAACGCGATGCCGTCGATCACGCCGATGATGTCGACAATCTTTTTCGACGAGGTATTGATCGCGCCCATGGTACTCACCACCTGGGTCACCACCGTGCCGCCATGCAGCGCCACTTCCGAGGCGGACACCGCCAGCTGGTTGGCCTGGCTGGCGTTATCGGCATTCTGCTTGACGGTCGAGGTCAGCTGTTCCATCGACGCCGCGGTTTCTTCCAGCGAGCTGGCTTGCTCTTCCGTACGCTGCGACAGGTTCTGGTTGCCGGCCGCAATCTGGCTGGAGGCGGTAGCGATGGTATCGGTGCCGCTGCGCACCTCGCCGACAATTTTCTGCAGGCTCTGGTTCATGTCTTTCAGCGCTTGCATCAGTTGCCCGGTTTCGTCCCTGGACCTGACTTCTATGTCCGCCGTCAAATCGCCGCCGGCAACACGGCGCGCCACGTCTACCGCAAACCCCAGGGGCTGGGCCACTACCCGTGCAATCCACAGTGCCAGGGCGAAACCCAGCAGCAGCATCGCGATCATCAGCCCTATCATCCAGACCCGGGCCTTGTTGTAGATGGCTTCGCCCTCTTTCGCCGAGGCGGCGCTGCCGTCGCTATTGATTTTCACCAGGTGTTCAACCTGCTTGTCCAGCTCGACGATGGCTGCCAGGGAATCGCCGCGTATTTCCTTTGCCGCATCGTCTTTCCTGAAGGCGCGCGAGATGTCGACGATTTTCTTGTCCATCTCCAGGTACTGCGGGATTTTATCCTTGAGCTGGTCGTATACAGCGCGTTCCTGTTCCGACACCAAGGGCGCATATTCGCTCATGCTCTTTTGCAGGCCGCCCCGGATCTCGCTGATGAACTGGGCGCTCTTGTCCATGTCCGCCGCGTCATTCGACATGACGTGCTGCATTTCGACATTGCGCAGCAGCGCCAGGTTGCTCTTCATGGTCAGCAGCAGCCGCACGCTCGGCAGCCAGTTGGTGTTGATTTCGTTGGTGGTGGCGTTGACCTGCCCCAGTTGCGTGATCGAGGCCACGCCCAGCACCAGTGTCAGCATCAATATCAACGCAAACGACAGCAGCAGTTTGGTTGCGATTTTCAAGTTATAGAACCAGGTCATGATCTTCTTTTCGAATGGGGTTTCAGTTGCAAACGAGCCTTTAACTCAGGAATGGCGGATGCCGGCTAGCCGCTTTCCTGATCCTGTTAACGGCAAGCCGCATCGTTTCTTGAGGCCCCAGGCAGCCGGCCGCGCTTGCGCGCCCTTCAACTTTCGCGAAAGTTGTCGTTATTGACTTTGATTGCCAGGAATTCGGCAGGACGCCACTCGCCAGCCCGGCCCATCCAACAAGAAAAGGATAGTCAATGAACAATAAATTCTTCAACAGCCTCAACGTAGGCATCAAGCTCAGCTTGTTTACCTTTTTGCTGGCCGCCCTGATCTTCCTGGTCTACGGCTGGGCCAGCGCCAGCGCCACTTCGCAATTGCTGGAGCAGCGCGGAGTACGCGACATTTCCGGCAGGACCGGCACCATGATCCAGATGCTCGATACATTCGACGCCAGCCATAAAAGCGAAGCCGACCGTTTCGCGCTGCTGCTGGCCAGCTATTTCCCGGGAAAATTTTCTATCGACGGCAGCAAGACCGTCGATGTCGCCGGCAAGCCGACGCCGCTGCTGAAAAACGGCAATGACGTGATCAACATGAATTTTTCCATCGCCGACCGCTTCACTTCGGCCAGCCGGGCAGTCGCGACGATCTTCATCAAGAACGGCGAGGACTTCATCCGCATCTCGACCTCGCTCAAGAAAGAAAACGGCGAGCGCGCGATAGGCACCGTGCTTGACCACGGCCATCCCGGCTATGCGCGCCTGCAGGGCGGCTTGCCGTATGTCGGCCGCGCCACCCTGTTCGGCAAGGAATACATGACCGCCTATAACCCGGTCAAGGACGAGGCCGGCGCCATCGTCGGCGCGCTGTTTGTCGGGGTCGACATCAGCAGCGACATCGAGACGCTGAAGACTCGCATCCGCTCGGTCAAGCTGGGCGAGTCCGGTTATTTCTATGTGCTCAATGCGGCCCAGGGCAAGGACCTGGGCAAGCTGCTGGTGGCGCCGGCCGACGAAGGCAAGAATGTGCTGGCCCTCAAGGACGCCGACGGCCGCGACTTCATCAAGGAAATCCTGGAGCACAAGGAAGGCAGCATGCGTTATGCCTTGCAGGAAGGCGCTGCCAAGGGACCGGAAAAAATCGCCGCCTTCGCGCTGTACAAGAACTGGAACTGGCAGATTGTCGGCAACGAGGACGCCGCCGAGCTGACGCAGGAAATCACCACGCTGCGCAACCGCAACGCCCTGTTCGGCCTGGCGGCGGTGCTGGTCATGGTGGCGGCGCTGTATTGGCTGATCCGCAACACCATCAGCCAGCCGCTGGAAAGAGTCAAGCAGGCGGCGCAGCAGCTGGCGGCGGGCGACCTGAGCGCTACCCTGGAAAGCGACCGGGGCGACGAAATCGGCCAGCTGGAACGCGCCATCAATGGCATCAGCCAGGGACTGGCCGGAGTCATCGGCAATGTGCGGCAAGGCACCGGCGAGATGGCGCGCGCCTCGCAGGAAATCGCGGAGGGCAACGCCAACCTGTCGGCGCGCACCGAATCGCAAGCGGCCTCGCTGGAACAGACCAGCAGTTCGCTGGAACAGCTGACGGCGGCAGTAAAACAAAACGCCGACAGCGCCCAGCATGCCAACCAACTGGTGATCGGCGCATCAGGACAGGCGGTCGCCGGCGGCCAGGCGGTCGGCCAGGTGGTGGATACGATGAATGCGATCAAGGACAGCTCGCGCAAGATCCACGACATCATCGGCGTGATCGACGGCATCGCTTTCCAGACCAACATCCTGGCGCTGAACGCCGCGGTGGAAGCTGCGCGGGCCGGCGAACAGGGACGCGGCTTTGCGGTGGTGGCGGCGGAAGTGCGCAGCCTGGCGCAGCGTTCGGCTGCCGCCGCCAAGGAAATCAAAGGCTTGATCAGCGACTCGGTGGAACAGGTAGATGCCGGCGGCAAGCTGGTGGATGCGGCCGGCCAGACCATGCAGGGCATCGTCGCCGCGGTCAAGCGGGTGGCGGACATCATGCATGAGATTACGGCGGCAACCGGGGAGCAAAGCAGCGGCATCGAAGAGATCAACCGCGCCATGGGCCACATAGACGACATCACCCAGCAGAACGCCGCGCTGGTCGAACAGGCCGCGGCAGCCGCCCAAAGCCTGCAGGACCAGGCAGCGCAGCTGGCGCAGACCGCTGCCGTTTTCAAGCTTGGCTGACGAAAAAAAAGCCTGGCAAGCCAGGCTGGGCGGATGCGGTCCGCCCGGTTGATTACACCAAAGTCAGGGTAACGTCGATGTTGCCGCGGGTTGCATTGGAATAAGGGCAGACTTTGTGCGCCTTGTTGACCAGGTCTTCCGCAGCGCCGGCGTCCATGCCTGGCAGGGAAATGCGCAGTTCGACTTCGATGCCGAAGCCGCCTGGGATCTGGCCGATGCCTACCAGGCCGGTGATCGACACGTCTGCAGGCAAGGAGATTTTTTCTTGCGAGGCGACGAATTTCATGGCGCCGATGAAGCAGGCGGAATAACCGGCTGCAAACAATTGTTCAGGATTGGTGCCGACACCGCCGGCGCCGCCCAATTCTTTCGGCGTGGTCAACTTGACGTCCAGCACGTTATCGGATGACACAGCGCGGCCGTCACGGCCTCCGGTTGCGGTGGCTTGAGCGCGGTACAGAACTTTTTCGACTGACATGATGGTTTCCTTTATTGGCCGGTTGGAAAATCCTTTGGATCAGTGCAGTCGGCCGTACTGACGATCCGGATCAAAGGTACAACAATAAGATGACGCAAGAATGAAACGAGGTATAAGGAAATTCTTAATTACACAATCATATTGCTCACAACTTATATTCCATGCAAAAGCGCACTCCCTATCCTTCTTAAGCGATATTGCCGGCCATCGCAGCACGCAAGCGCCGCAACTCCTGGGTCAGCGCTTGCAGCTCGTCCAGCGAACATTCTGCGCTGCAGCTCACCTGCGGCGGTATCGCCAACGCCTGCTGGCGCAGGTTCTTGCCCGCCGCGGTCAGGCTGACGATCACCTGGCGTTCATCGTGAGACGAGCGCTGGCGGCGCAAAAAACCGCTGCTTTCCAGGCGCTTGAGCAAAGGTGTCAGGGTGCCGGAATCCAGGAACAGGCGCTCGCCCAAGGCCGACACAGTCAGCTCGTCGCGCTCCCACAAGGTCAGCAGCACCAGGTATTGCGGATAGGTCAGGCCCATTTTCTGCAGCAGCGGCTTGTATATCTTGGTCATGGTCAGCGATGCGGAATACAGCGCAAAGCATAGCTGATTGTCCAGCAGCAGGCTGTCCGGCCCGAATGATTCCGGGGCAAGGTTTGCAGTCGTTTGTTTGCTGGTGTCCATGGCTTGAATAATATATCGCTTAAAATTAAATTGCAAGCAATCTAAATTGAATTTAAAACTATCGCCCGGATTGCGAATAACTATGGCGCCAATCCCTGGCGATTTTCCGGCTATCGCTTTGCCTTGCAAGCCCTCCTGCTCCGACAACGCGGCAACGGCCAGAGTTTCGGAATAATTGCATTCTTCCGGGCTGGCGTCGGCAGCAAAGTGCATTCATGAAATGTATCATTGCAAGACCTGGTCCCCAGCATCGCGTCGATGCGCAAATGAGAGCAGTTCTATATAAGGCAGTAGCGTGGCACAACAAGGTTTCATCCTGACCAGGCACTGGCGCGACACTCCCGATGGCACAGAAGTCGAGTTCTGGCTGGCGACCGACAGCGGCCCGCAGCATGTCCGCCTGTCTCCCCAGCAGTCGGTGGCGTTCATCCCGGCCGCGCAGCAGCAACAGGCTGAAAGCGTATTGCGCAACGAACGCCGGTTCGAGCTGCGCCCGCTGCTCTTGAAAGATTTCCACTCGCGCCCGGTGCTGGGCCTGTATGTCCAGCAGCACCGCCAGCTGATCAAGCTGGACAAGCTGCTGAAGGAGCATGGCGTCGACGTCTACGAAGCCGATATCCGCCCGCCCGAACGTTATCTGATGGAGCGCTTCATCACGGCCCCGGTCTGGTTCGCCGGCGAGCCGAACGGCAGCGGCCCCATGCTCGACAGCACCATGAAACCGGCAGCCGGGTATCGGCCGCAGCTGAAGCTGGTATCGCTCGATATCGAAACAACGGCGCATGGCGATTTATATTCGATCGCTCTCGAAGGCTGCGGCCAGCGCCAGGTGTACATGCTGGGGTCGCCCAACGGAGACGCTAGCGAGATCGACTTCGACCTGGAGTATTGCGCCAGTCGCCCGCTCCTCCTGGAGAAGCTGAACCAGTGGCTGGAGCGGCACGATCCCGACGCCATCATCGGCTGGAACCTGGTGCAGTTCGATTTGCGCGTCCTGCACAAGCATGCCCAGGAATACAGCGTGCCGCTGCGCATCGGCCGCGGCGGCAGCCAGATGGAGTGGCGCGAACACGGCTTCAAGCCGAACCATCATTTCGCGTCCGCCGCAGGCCGCCTGATCATCGACGGTATCGAAGCGCTGAAATCGGCGACCTGGAATTTTCCCTCCTTCAGCCTGGAGCATGTCGCCCAAACCCTGCTGGGCGAAGGCAAATCGATCACCAATCCCTACCAGCGCATGGCGGAAATCGACCGCCGCTTCGCCGAGGACAAGCCGGCGCTGGCGACCTACAACCTGAAAGACTGCGAGCTGGTGACGCGCATCTTCGCCAAGACCGAGCTGCTGACTTTCCTGCTGGAGCGCGCCGCCGTCACCGGCTTGCCGGCAGACCGCAGCGGCGGATCGGTAGCGGCCTTCGGCCACCTGTACCTGCCCCATATGCACCGCCAGGGCTACGTCGCGCCGAACCTCGGCGATGTCTCGGGCGAACCCAGTCCCGGCGGCTTCGTGATGGATTCGCAATCCGGCCTGTACGATTCGGTCGTGGTCCTGGACTACAAGAGCCTTTACCCCTCGATCATCCGCACCTTCCTGATCGACCCGGTCGGACTGGTCGAAGGCATGCAGCATCCCGCCGACAGCGATTCCGTGCCAGGCTTCCGCGGCGCTCGCTTCTCCCGCACCAAACACAGCTTGCCGGCCATCGTCAGCCAGATCTGGCAAGGGCGCGAAACGGCAAAACGCCAGCACAACCAGCCGCTGTCGCAAGCCTTGAAGATCATCATGAACGCCTTCTACGGCGTGCTGGGATCGACCGGCTGCCGCTTCTTCGATCCGCGCCTGGCGTCGTCGATCACCATGCGCGGCCATGAAATCATGCACAAGACACGCGAACTGATCGAGGCCAAAGGCTACCAGGTCATCTACGGCGACACCGACTCCACGTTTGTCTGGCTCAAGCAGCCGCATACGGAGGAACAAGCGGCTCGGATCGGCAATGCACTGGCGCAGGACGTCAACGCATGGTGGCGGCGGCACCTGCGGCAAACGCTGGATATCGAATGCGCGCTGGAACTGGAGTTCGACACCCATTACCATCGCTTCCTGATGCCGACCATCCGCGGCGCCGAACTGGGCAGCAAGAAGCGCTACGCCGGATTGATCGTGAACGCAGACGGCACGGAAGAGATGGTGTACAAGGGACTGGAGTCGGTACGCTCCGACTGGACGCCGCTGGCCAAGCAATTCCAGCAGCAGCTTTACCAGCACATATTCAAGCGCGAACCCTACCAGTCCTATGTGCGCGACTATGTCAGCCGCACGCTTAACGGCGAATTCGATGAGTTGCTGGTCTACCGCAAGCGCCTGAGGCGGCCTCTCGATGCGTACCAGCGCAACGTGCCGCCGCATGTACGCGCCGCGCGCGTCGCCGATGAATTCAACCGCGAGCAAGGCCGGCCGCTGCAGTACCAGAACGGCGGCTGGATCAGCTACGTCATGACCACGGCCGGCCCCGAGCCGCTGGAAACGCAGCGCTCGGCGATTGACTACGACCACTACCTGAGCCGGCAGCTGCAGCCGCTGGCGGATGCGATATTGCCGTTTCTGGACGATAATTTTGCGGCGCTGGTGGGGAGGCAGAAGGAATTGTTTTAAAGCTGCGAGTTGCCTGCGAGCGCCTGCAATCGGCTACCAGCGGCCACGGCCGCCTGATCATTTCGGCACAAATACGTTAAATTGCCTGCCTGGCACGGTCACCCACGACGCAATGGTTTTTGCTCCTGCCGGCCCTGCTTTAGTTACATGAACATCTTTTGCGGCAAGCTGGTAACTCTCGCCCGCATGGACAACTTTTGCAGGCGCGCCATCTACCAGAACTGTTATTTCCCCTTCAAGCACATACACGACCTCAGGCCCGATCGCCTTGTGGCGGGGTTTTTCAGCGTTCGGAGGAAACTCGGCAATCCCGATGCCCATTTCGCGATCGGTTCCCTGCACGCGGATTCTTTGCAAGACTTGTGTTTCCTTTGCTGCCGGCGCCATGCCGGCGGCCATGGCAGGATGCACCGACAGGATGCCCGCCAGAAGGATAGAAATAGAAAGATATGCTGTCACTATGGTTCTCCGAACTATTCCCTGAATCAATATTTATAGCGCGGCAAGGCGCACGTTGTAGATACTGTTATTCGCGTCAAGTGATATGCAAGGAAGAATCGAAAGATTTTTGTGATTTGAGCACTCCGAAGGCGACATGAATGAGTTTGCGCATCATGGCGCCGATAATCAACATAGGTGGTTTTCCTGATGCTGCAAGGCGTGCGCGGAATGTTTTCCCCCAGGCGGTTCTGTAGAGAGTGACCATAGCAGGCATATAGAGCGCCTTGCGCAGAAATGTATGCCCCACCTTGGACATGCGTGGCTTTGCCTTCACGCTGCTAGCAGATTCGTGGTGACGAGGATCTAACCCAGCAAACGCCACCGCTTTTCTGGCATTGCCGAAGCGGTCGGTATTGGCATAAAAAGACAAGAGCACGGCAATGCTACGCTCTCCCAACCCAGGAACGCTGTCGAGTAAGTCTCGCTTGCTGTGTAAATCAGGATCGTTATCAATGTGATCTCGAATCAATTTGCCCAAAGCTTTGATTTCTTGATCCAGCCAAGCGATGTGGCTTTCAATGCCTGCTATGACGGCCTCGCGGGCGACTTCCAGGCGATTAATCTCCTGCGTACGCATGTTTTGAAGCGCTTCTAAACGCAATACCATAGCCCGCAAAGCTTGCTCCGCAGGGGATGGTGCTTGCCAAGGCTCGGGCTTGCGTTCGAAACAGAACTCTGCAATCAGCTGGGCGTCCACCTTGTCGGTTTTAGTGCGCACCATGCGAGAGACGCCAAATGCCTTGATTTGACTGGGATTGAGAACGCTGACCATCATGCTTTGTGCTGCCAGGTACTCTGCCACCCCTTCCCAGTAGACACCAGTGGCTTCCATGCAAACGTGAATATTGATTGCTTCGTGCTTTGCCAGCCATTGCATCAATACCTTAAAACCTTGGTGATTGTTTTCTATGCTCTTGCTGCGGATTTTTCCATTTGGTAAGCGCAAAGCACAATCGAGCTTGGCTTTTGCTACGTCAATACCCAAAATAAAAATGTGCATACAACGTCCTCTGATAATCTACCTTGTCAATACGGGCTGCCGGCAGGCCGGGCCAAAGATACTGTGCGATTTTTAAACGAGGGTGAGCGACTGCTGCAAAAATCTACGTCACTGGCTTAAAACCAAAGGGCGCAAACGGCATCCAGATCGCTCGATCTTGATATGCCTACCAAGAACTGTCTTCGTAATTCGAGCGGTCGAATTACAAATTGAAAGATCTAAACTCCAAAATCATAATACAAGGGCGTAATAGCGAAGCGCATTACGCCGCATGTGATGCCTCACTAAGGCAAGCGATGTCAGATGAATTGGGGCGAATAGCAGTAAGAGAAACTGCATGATGTCGACCAAACATACGGCGTAATGCGCTTCGCTATTACGCCCTACGCCTTACCGCGTTATGAAGGGAGTTCACATGATTTACACACGATTTGCGGGTGCAATTTTGTTTTCCATCTTGGCGACACTAGCTCGCGCCCAAACCATTACACCTGACTCAAGCAACGCTTTGGACAGCCACATGGGACAAAAAGCCATCACCAGAGTTACAGGCATCGGCGGTATCTTTCTTAAGGCAAAGGATCCTGCGATGTTGCGGGCTTGGTACAAAACGCACCTTGGCATTGACGTTCAGGCATGGGGCGGCACGGCATTTCGCTGGGTGGACAGTTCAGGCCATCCAGTTGCGGGGAAAACCGCTTGGTTCGTCGGGGATGGTAAGAACTTCGCTCCAAGCACCGCGTCGTTCATGGTCAATTACCGGGTGCCCGATCTTCATGGGCTCATGATCACACTCCGTGCTGAAGGATGTGATGTTTTGGAGAAAACTGAGGAATCAGAGTTCGGCAAGTTTGGCTGGGTCATGGACCCTGAGGGCAATAAGGTAGAACTGTGGCAACCTCCAGACGGCCAGTAATAGGGTTATTCCCAATTCAAGCTGCAGTTCATAGCCGAAGGCTTAGGGGGGAATTTGGGTTCATCTCCATAAGAGAGCCCACCAAGATGAGCTCCCTCAGCTTTGGCGCTTAATCCTGCTTCAGCAGATCACGGACCGCATCACGATAATTTCGCAGCGGACGTCCCAGCATCTTCTCCAGCACCTCCACTACGCCTGGTGCGGCATGCATGCCGATGGTCTGGATGCGTCCCATCATCAGGCGCATGTCATAGGCCATCCAATCGGGGCCATAGGCCGCCAATTGCTGCTCGAAACCGTCAAGTCCATCTCCACCGTAGTGAATCTCGCGGTGGAGCTCCTCGCCCCACACGCCGGCGGCAACCGGCCCGGTCAGGATCTCGGGTCCCACCAGTTCGAGCGTGCGGCGCGGCAGCGCATGCGTCGTGTGATGGCGCGCCAACAGCTCGGCCGCCGCGATGTCAGCGATGTCGCGCACGTCGATCATTTCCACTCCGGCCTCGCCGATCGGCATCGGATAGATGCCATAGCCTTCGATCACAGACTTGATACGCTCGTCGTTCTGCATGAAATAGGCTGGCCGCAGGATGGTCGCCGGCAGCTCCAGGCTCTCGATCATCCGCTCAACCGTGTGCTTGCCCGTGAAGTGCGGAACATTTGTGTAGAGATCGGCGTGGATTACCGAGAGGTAGACGATGCGTTCGATTCCCGCCTCCTTGGCCAGATTCAGCGTCATCAGCGCTTGCGTCACTTCATCTGGCGTCACCGCGTTGAGCAGGAACAGGGTGCGCACCGACGACAGCGCCGCGCGCATGGATTTGGGGCTGCTCATGTCGCCCACGACCTCGGTCACGCCGTCGGGTAGCACGGCCTTGCCGGGCGTGCGAACCAAGGCCTTGAGTTCGACGTTGGCCGACGCCAGGCGTTGCAGGATCAGGGAGCCGATGGTGCCGGAGGCACCGGTAATCAGGATGCTCATGTTGTATTTCCTTTATGAATGGATGCGGATGGATGAGTCAGAGGGAGAAGGCGACGACGGTCTTGCCGAGTTGCGGTCGGGTGCGGTTGCGTTCGATCGCGGCGGGCAGATCATCGAAGGGAACGACGGCGTCGACCCGAGATTGCAGGCGGCCGTGCGTGACGTCTACGGCGATCTCCTGTAGCCGCTCGGCGTCGGGCTTGCTCATGAACCACAGGCCGCGGCTGCCGGCGGGAGTGCTCTGCAGGATCGCCGGAGAGGCAGTGCTGACGATGGCGCCGTTGGCAGAGAGCACCTGCCAGGAGCGAGCGAGGGTGTCTGCGCCGACGTAGTCGAGCACCAGGTCAATGTTACTGACAACCGCCTCGAACTGGCCGGTCTGGTAGTCGATGGCATGGTCGGCGCCCAGGCCGAGCACGTAGTCGAAATCGCGGGTCAGCGCAGTGGTGAACACCTTGGCGCCGGCGCGGCGCGCGAACTGCACCGCGAAACCGCCCAGCCCGCCGGCCGCGCCATGGATCAGGATGCGCTGTCCGGCGTGGACGGGCCCGGCGAAGTGCAGGCTTTGCCATGCGGAGACGGCCGCTACCGGCAGTGCCGCGGCGTCGGTGAAGCTCATTGACGCGGGCATGGGAGCGAGGTTGGCTGCATCCACAGCCGCCAGCTCGGCATAGGCGCCCAGCCCGCCGAGCGGCCCCATCACGCGATCACCCTTGGTGAAGCGGGTGACGCCGGGGCCAACTTGCTCGACCACGCCGGCCAGCTCGATGCCCAGCACGGTCGGCAACGCCAGAGGGAAGGCGTCCCTGACGTAGCCTTCGCGGACCTTCCAGTCCAGCCCGTTGACGCCGGCGGCGTGCACGCGCACCACGACCTGGCCGGCGCCCGCGACCGGCGCCTCGATGAGGGAAATCCTGGCGGCGTCGGGACCGCCATACTGCATCAGCTGCAAAGCACGAATCTTTTTCATGACAACTCCTTGTGGTTGGGTACGGGCCTAACAATAATGTGTTTCATATTCAAAACAAAGACCATAAAATATAGACACACTGTATTGATATTGAGACGATATGGACATTAACGCGTTGGCAGATTTCCAACTGGTGGCGACTCACGGCGGATTCGGCCGCGCCAGCCGCGCGAGCGGGCGCTCAAAGGCGACCTTGTCGCGCCGGATCGCCGAATTCGAGGAAGCGCTGGGCGTCCGCCTCATCGAACGGGGCGCGCGCAATCTTGAGCTGACGCAGGCGGGACGACTCCTGCTGCAGCGCTCCGAAGCACCGATGCGCGAACTCGCTGAGGCGCTGGCCGAGGCCAGGGAAGGCGTGGACAAGCCGCGCGGGCGACTGCGCATCGCGGCGCCCCTGGTCTTTTCGCAGATGGCATTGGGAGGAATACTCGCCAGGTTTCAGGCGAGCTATCCGGAGGTGCAGGTCGAGGCCGTGGCGGAAGACCGATTGGTTGACTTGGTGGAGGAACACTTCGACGTCACCATCCGTATCAACCCGCGCAAGGACAGCGCTCTGATAGGCAGGTGCTTCGCCAGAGACCGGCTGGTTCTCGCCGCCGCCCCATCGCTGCGCGCCCCGGGAGGACGAACCACCAAGCCCGTCTCTACGCCAGCGGTAGTCACGCCGACCTACCGCGACGGCGACCTGTGGTCCGCTACCGACCGCAAGCTGGTGGTGGAGCCGCGGCCGGTCCTGCACCTGTCGTCGTTACTGATGGTGCGCGATGCCGCCGCGGCCGGCGCCGGCGTGGCGCTGCTGCCGCAATCCTTGGCGCAAGGCCTGGTCGACGAGGGCAGACTGACGACTTGGGGAATGGTCGGCGAGGAGGTCGAACTCTGGATCCTGTACACGTCGCGCCGACTGCAGAGCCCGAAAGTACGGGCGTTTGTCGACTTCATTTGCGGCCAGTATCCAACAGGATGGTTTGTTATTTAACTCTGTCAGCCAGGCGATCCTTGCTCATTTTGCCAGCGCCCCACATCAAGGCCTTCTGGCTTTCCGTGTAATAGATCCGAGATCTTTGGGACATTTGCAACACTCCCACTGTTTGAGCAGTTTATAGTAGTGTGTTGCATCCACTGGTTGAATCCACAGCCAGTAACGGTCATTCAAGATCTTGCCCAGATGTCCAAAAAAATTATTGGCAGATTTAAACTAGACTCGTAAGGCTGTCCAAGAATTAGGAACTCGCCGCCCATTTTTTTGCACCGGTCAAATTTGCGAAATGAACTTTAAATCACGTTAGGGCTCAAGATGATCGAACTCTCCACACTCCTGGCTTTCACTCTACTCAATATGAGCTTCGCTCTGATTCCAGGGCCCGACGTCATCTGCATCCTGTCCAATTCAGTCTCACGCGGCGCGTCGGCCGGTGCACAGGTCTGTGCCGGCATCGCTTGTGCGGCGTTAGTGCATGCAGGGGCTGCGACCTTTGGAATCACTGCGTTTCTGGCATCAGTACCCACGGCATTTGTCGTTGTAAAGACCATTGGAGCTGTCTACCTCTGCTGGCTTGGTTGGAAAATGCTGCGCAGCCCTGCCTCTGTCGCCACGGAGCCATCCAAAATCCGTCGGGCATCACCTTTCGCACAGGGCGCTGTATCCAATCTGTTAAATCCAAAGGTAGCTCTCTTCTTTCTCGCTATTCTTCCTCAATTTATAAATCCGTCTCTGGGCAATCCTGGGCTACAAGCGGCCATTCTTGGTCTAGTTTCCATCACATCGGGCACCGCGGTAAACCTCTGCACCGCCGCGCTTGGCGGCCGCGCGCGGCATTGGCTACTAGCCAAGCCAATGCTTTTCCAGCGCTTTCAGCAGTTTGCCGGTGCCGCGCTTGTCAGTCTTGGAGTCAAGGTTGGCCGCTTAACTTCCCGCAGAGAGAACGACCATTTTGGGTTGAAATCGACCTGTCGCGACAGGCTCAATATGCCCAATTACGGTCAATGACGTTTGCGTCAGGATTTCGAATAGAACCCGAATTTGAAAATGAAAAACCTAGGAATATATATATCAAAGTTCCGGTATAACTTTCTTTCCCTGCCTACGCTCCTACGAGTTACTTGGGTATGGAGCGTTGCTGGATTGATTGTTGCGATAGCCAGTTTTTTTGCGCCATCGTATCCGGCGGGGATTTTATGCTTCTATTTTTTCATTGCATGGATGTTGTGGATTGGGTGCGCATGGGTTGATATTTCACGGAGGAAGCTGCTACGCATTTTTTATCTATGGCTCGCGATAGACTTGTCAATTTTGGTCTGCTTTCTTTCCGTGGCAAGCTCCGCTGGTGACGTCACTAATTCTCAAGGTTCGGAAATGGTTTGGGGGATAGCGTAAAGCCTGTCCTAATGCCCGTGAGCTCGCTTGTTATGGGGCTCTGCGATAGCTGGTTCACCCCAAGACTCTGGCCTCATCGACTTACTCCCCGGCCGCCCCCAAATATCACCTGTCCACATCGCGGCCGTAACGACAAAAGCCACCAGATTGCTGTAAACAGCGCTCCACATGTAGTTTCCGTCCGTCGAAATGAATGCGACTCCCAACGTAACTATGGCGCAGAGGACTGCAAGGCCAATCACTGCAGCTACAATCTGAATCACCGTTGCCTTGCGCATATTGCCGTTTCCTCTTCCTCTTTCTGTGAAATGCTTTCCATCACTCACTAATTCTATGGTCCAGGCAACCGTCTGCATTTGGCCGGATTCGGCATCCATGGTGGTTTGGAGACAAATCACTCTCTCAGGCCACATTACCGACTCCAAAAAAAATCTTATTAATCCAGCGGAGGAAGTACATCAAGCCGACGACCAAGCTACACTGAATCATCGAGACCAATGACAATAGTGCCCACGTACCAAACACATGCCCAAAGGTTGGGCCGAGTATATTTACGCTAATGTTCATTAGCCCTACTGTCAGAAAATCAAAACTTGCTGGTCGTGCATTGACAATCAATCCAAATGGCAAAATCGATGGCAGATATCCTTGGTGTTGGTTGCATGATGGCCCATTGGCGCCACAAAATACACGGGCTGCGACCGGTGTCGGCCAAAAGCTGACTTGGATGCACTTCACCAAAACGATATTGCTTTGTTAAGTTCCAAGTGGCAACATACGGTAACAATTTTTCCGCCACGATTAAGTTGTTCAATATCGACGCATATGCGTGTCGGTCCACGTAGTATTTATGCCCGCATCTAAACAGGCGTCCGATTGGGAGAGCATGCAAGCTAAGTATCGAATTTCAGAAGAAGACTACGTGAACACGATGAAGCTGTTTGCTAAGCTAACTCGACAGCAAATTTTCATTTATGCAGCGTTAGCACTGGTCCTAATCGCGCTTGCTGTGTTTGGTTCGTTAGTTGTCAAAGCCGGTGCAATCGGTGGACTTGCGGGAGGGCTGATTGTGACGGTGCTGGGGCGATACATCATTGCCCCCATAATGGCTCGTCGGCACTATAGAAAATACAAAGCCATTCATGAGGAGTTCACAGTTGAACTACTCCAAGATGGCGTCCGTTTTATTTCTCCGAATGCAGATGGAAAACTCATCTGGAACCACTTGGTGAAGTGGCGTCAGAATGACAATTACATTCTCATCTATCCGATGCCTAGGCTCTATCATATCGTGCCAAAATCTGTCGTATCTGACGGCTTTGATGTATCTTTGTTGATTAATCGATTGACTCAACATGTTGGCGGTCCAGTCTAAGCGGACATCTCTGACAAAAATAAGCGTTAAACTTCCAAACAGCGGCTAAACGATGTCATCAATCTGTTGCATCCACCGGTTGAATCCACAGCCATGAGCGGGCATTCACAAATTTACCTGAAAGCGGTCACACAAATGTTTTGTCTCGCGGCTACCTTTACTTTTGTGCTAAGCGCTCCACATCGATGGTAATTTATCGCATCAAACCGGCATCTCTTCCGAATGGACAGTTCGCTGCAGAATGGTTCGACGACGCCGCCTTTCTTTGGGACGACGAACGTTTGCGTAAACGGGAAAGACTCTTGGATAAATGGGAGCCGCCAAATCTACAGCTTCGCGACCCGAGTTTGGTTCCGACGCCGGTTCTCTTCAATCCAAACGCGTTGGCGGTCTCTGTAACGGTGCGCAATCAGCTGGCCATATTTACAGAAATTGAATTCTTGCCGGTTAATATCGCGGGACATGGTACGTTCTACATACTTCATTTACTCGCCTCCGAAGAAATCCCGACCAATAGTTCTGTATTTCAGGCGCCATCCCCGAGCGGGAATGTTGCTAATATTCATGCTTTACCGAGTTCATTCGAGCCAGTGAGCGCTTTGTTTCGTATGGCGCAGCCAAAGGATAGTGCGGCTGGTCGCGCGGGCTCTTGTGTGCGAGGCATTTTCGCGAGCGCTCATGGGGCAAAGGTTCTCTTGTCTGCCTGCATAGGTTTCCTTGTAATCGACGAAGTAAAACACGCTTAACTATTAGGTCAAGCCGGACTGGCCACCCTGCAGTCAATTGAACTGTCTCGTGCTGTACTCCTGGCAGCCGGTTATCTGACGGATAGCCGTTGCTCGAACGTCCGCTTTGGAGAAATCTGATAGACCGCTTTGGGTCGAATGGAGTCTATCGTGACTGGCTCAAAACGGCCAATAGCGGCCGGTCGCAAGTCCTCGCTCAATACTGAAAAATCATGACTACTCTTGAAACAAAGCGGTTGAAATTGATTCCACTCTCTGACGAACACCTTGCTGGCTTAACGGCGATTAATAGTGATCCAGAGGTCATGACTTACATCGGCAGCGGCGCCCCAATGTCTGAGGCCGAAAGCCAAGCGATGATCGATCGCGTCAAACCGAGATGGACCTCGCACGGATTCTCATGGTGGGGTGTGTTCCGCAAAGACGACAATCTGATGATTGGTGCTGCGACATTGCAGCCATTGGCTGCCCAGACAGGCGCCGTCCCGGAAATCGGTTGGCGGTTAAGGCGAGACTGTTGGGGACAGGGTTACGCGACTGAAGCTGCTGAACGAATCGTCTTGTTCGCAAAAGAACTGGGCATTGCTGAAGTGGTGGCCGTCGCAAATCCTGGCAATATTGCCTCCATTGCGGTGATGAAGCGGCTCGGCATGCAGTATCGCGGCATCGAAACCCACTACAACGTTCCATGCGCAGTCTACCAAGCAATCCTAAACGCGCGGTAAGGCACACCCTGTAGGGCGTAATAGCGAAGCGCATTACGCCGCATGTGATGCATCACTAAGGCAAGCGATGTCAAATGAATTGGGGCGAATAGCAGTAAGAGAAACTGCATGATGTCGACCAAACATACGGCGTAATGCGCTTCGCTATTACGCCGTCTGTGGAACGTGTAAATGACGGAAACGATGCCAAAGAAATTGGCGCCAATAACAACAAGGAAATGCCACGTTATCGAACTTGCATTGCCCCACCGCGCAGCCTAGAATAATTTATCTCTTGCCGTTGCGAACTGCGGCGACAAGCCGGTGTTCGTATAGCTGCAACGGAGGTTTGTATGAGCTATCACCTGGAAGGTCGTCTGCTCGAAGTTTGCAATTGCAATGTCCTGTGCCCCTGCTGGATCGGCGAGGATCCTGACAACGGCACCTGCGACACTATCGTCGCCTGGCGCATAGACAAGGGAACGATCGAGGGAGTCGATGTCAGCGGCAACACCATCGCTGCCGTGGCGCATGTACCCGGCAATATTCTGCTAGGCAACTGGACCGCCGCGATCTACGTCGACGACCAGGCCTCCAAGGCGCAGGAAGATGCACTGCTGAAGGTCTACACCGGCCAGGCCGGCGGGCCGGTCGCAGAACTCGCCAAGCTGATCGGCGAAGTGGTGTCGGTAGAGCGGGCGCCGATACGTTTCACCGTGAATTCGGGTAAAGGCGAGCTTCAGATCGGCAACGATTATTATGCCGAACTTGAACCCTACCTGGGCGCCACCGGCGGCCAGACTACCCTGTCCGACACCGTGTTCTCGACGGTGCCGGGAGCGCCGGTGTTTGTCGGCAAGGCTCCGACCTATCGCTCCAAGAACGCTGCCCTTGGCATCGATCTGAACATCAAGAACCACAACGCCTTGCAGAGCACCTTCGTCTTCGACGCATGAGCGCTTCGGCTGGTTCGCTGCCGCCCGGAAACTCCCGCCGGCAGCGCGTGTTCCTGCCGGTCCTGGCGGCATTGATTGCGCTCGCGTGGCTGTCGCTATGGGCATGGGGGCGCAGTCCCTACGGCCGCTATCTCGAACATGGCGACTGGACCGCATCCGGGCCGGCGGCGTTCCTGTGCCGTGTCGTTCCTGGCGGCGCAGTGGTGGTGCCCATGGTGCTGTACGCCGCGGCGTGGATACTCATGACGGCAGCCATGATGCTGCCGACCACCTTGCCGTTGTTCAATACGTTCGACCGGCTGACGGCCCAGCGTCCGGACCACGGGCGTCTCCTGGCGCTGCTCGGCCTGGGATACATGACGGCCTGGGGCGCATTCGGGCTCCTGGCGCACGCACTGCATGGCGCCATGCTGTCGCTGCTTGCCACCGTGCCCTCCTTGGCTTGGCACGGCTGGATGATCGGCGCTGCGACAATTGCGCTGGCCGGCGTCTTTCAGTTCAGCAAGCTCAAGTACCGATGCCTGGAAAAATGCCGTACGCCTTTGAGTTTCGTTATCGGACATTGGCGCGGGCAGGCGCACGCGCGGCACGCGTTTGCACTTGGCGTGCAGCACGGCCTGTTCTGCGTCGGATGCTGCTGGGCGCTGATGCTGCTGATGTTCGCGTTCGGCACCGGCAGCCTCGGCTGGATGCTCGTGCTGGCGGCCGTGATGGCGATCGAAAAGAACGTGCGCTGGGGACCGCGTCTCAGCACGCCGCTCGGCGTCGCGCTGCTGTCCTGGGCTGTGGTCCTGGTGGCGATCCATGCATAAGGAGCGCAACGGCCTGCCCGGCTTGCCGGTGATCATCCTCACAACGGCGGCGATGTTCGCCTTCGCGGCCAATTCCCTGTTGTGCCGGCTGGCGCTGCAGCAAAGGGGCATCGATCCCGCCAGTTTCGCCAGCATCAGGCTGGTTTCCGGCGCCATCACGCTCGCCGTCATCGTGCGCTTCAGGGCGGCACGGCTTACGCCCGGCCATGCCGACTGGCTCGCTGCGGCCATGCTGTTTGCTTATGTCGCATTCTTTTCGTTCGCGTACCTGACCTTGCCCGCAGGCACTGGCGCATTGATACTGTTCGGCGCGGTTCAACTAACCATGTTCATCGCAGGCTTGCGATCGGGCGAGATGTTCGGAGCCATTGCATGGCTAGGTCTCGCACTGGCTGTCGCGGGGCTGGTCTACCTGGTGTCGCCCGGCGTCGCTGCGCCGCCGCCGCTCGGCGCTACGCTGATGGCGATCGCGGGCCTGGCGTGGGGCGTGTACTCGCTGCGCGGCCGTGGCGTACCCGACCCGCTGGCGGCCACGGCGGGCAACTTCGCGCGGGCGGCGCCATTGGCCCTGGTGCTGAGCTTGCTGTCCGTCACCAATGTCTACGCGGATGCGGCGGGGGTTGCCCTGGCCATTGTCTCTGGCGCACTCACGTCAGGCATCGGCTACGTCATTTGGTATGCCGCGCTGAGCAAGCTGTCCGCCATGCGCGCCGCCACGGTACAGTTGTCGGTGCCGCTCATCGCCGCATTCGGCGGCGTGGCGTTCCTGTCGGAAGCGATCACACCGCGCCTGGCTGCTGCTTCCGTGGCCATCCTTGGCGGCATTGCGCTGGTGCTGGCAAGCAGGTCGCAGAAGCCGCGCCCGTAGCCGCCATCGTGAATCTGGCGCACTGTGTTCACACTGCTTCCCGCGCATAACGCGTTGGCGGCAATCCGACATGCCGGGTGAATGCGACGCTGAAAGCGCTGGCGGAGCCATAGCCGACACGTTCAGCAACTTCAGCCACACCGCTCTCTTTCCGCCGCAGCAGGTTCTTTGCCAAAGCCATACGCCAGGCAAGCAAATACGCCATCGGGGAGACGCCTACCGCGCGGCTGAAGCGCTCGAAAAACGCCGAGCGGGAAAGCGCCGCCTCTTTCGCCAGCTGCGCCACCGTCCACGGCCGGGCTATGCTGTCGTGCATGCGTCGTATCGCGACCGCGAGGCGTTCGTCGGCAAGCCCGCGCAAGAGGCCCGGCGACGCCGCAGTCCCCGCCGCGGATCGCAGGGCTTCGATCAGGAGGACCTCCAGCAGGCGCGCCAGGATGACATCGCGCGCGGGCCGCAGCGCGCGGGATTCTTCTCCCACCAGCTGCACGATGGTGGCCAGTCTCTTCTCGCCGCGCACGTGCAACAGCTGCGGCAGGAGCGAAACCAGCAAGGACGCGTCCGGCGAACCGAAGACACAGTAGCCGACAAGCAGTTGAACCTCGGGCGGCCCGCTTTGCTCGCCGAGCCTGAACTCGCCATCGGGCAGCGCGACGGGCACGGTATCTATGTCCTCCGGTATTGTCGGCTCGATGCTCGACATGGTGAAGCCATGCACCGCGGGAATCAGGATGAAGTCGCCCTCCTCGAGTCCGATCGGATCGCGGCCGTCGACCGCGAGCCGGCAGGAACCGCCGAGGATCACGCAGTAGAAGGGCTGCCCTGCTTCCGAGCGGCGCACACGCCAGGCGCCTGCGCCGCTGACGACTTTCGAGAACCGGGCCTGCGGCTGGAGGAGTGTGACAACCTCCGTGAGTGGATCGACCATAACTGGACTCCTGCGAATAAAACATGGACTCATGATTGTAGTACGTCCGACCATGCCGAGCTACAGTCCAGGTACTGCAAACCACCTACAGGAATCGCCCATGAAAACCGTCCTCATCACCGGATGCTCATCCGGTTTCGGCCTCGAAACCGCCCGATACTTCCTAGCTCGCGATTGGCGCGTCATCGCCACCATGCGCACGCCGCGCGCGGATCTCCTGCCGCGTTCCGAACATCTGCGCGTGCTCGCCCTCGACGTCACCGATCCGGACAGCATCCGCCGGGCCGTGGACGCCGCGGGGACTATCGATGTCCTGGTCAACAACGCCGGGATCGGCATGCTGGGCGCCCTCGAAGGCACCTCGATGGAAACTGCCCGCGACGTCTTCGAGACCAACACCCTTGGCACGATGGCGATGACCCAGGCGGTGCTGCCGCAGTTCAGGCAACGCCAGGCCGGCGTCATCGTGAACGTCACGTCGAGCGTGACATTGAAGCCGCTCCCTTTGCTGTCCGTGTACACAGCGAGCAAGGCGGCGGTCAACGCATTCACCGAGTCTCTCGCGCTGGAGCTCGAGCAGTTCAATGTGCGGGTAAGCCTGGTGCTGCCGGGACGGGCGCCGGAAACCCGCTTCGGCGAAAACGCCCAGCCGCGGATACAGGATGGCATCCCCGAGGCCTACGCCGGCCTGGCGCAGGATGTGTTCGCGGCATGGCGGCAGTCGTCCGCGGTCACGCGGGCACAGGATGTGGCGGAAGCGGTATGGCGCGCGGCGAACGACCCGTCGTACCCGGTTCGCCTTGCTGCCGGCGCTGATGCGGTGGCGCTGGCCGAGTCATGCTGACATCGGCATCCGGCCTCGGGCGCCGGAAAGCTTTACCGAAGGCGCCTTCGGATTCGTCGCCGAGCGGCCAGGCGATAACCGCAGTGGATTAGCCCAAGCATCTGGTTTTACATCGAAAACGCACGTTACCCGGTAATCTCCGGCTCAACCAATTGTGCGAGAAGAGCGAGCGATTCCTGCCATCCGAGATAACAAGCCTCGGGTGGAATGGCTTCCGGTATGCCCTCTTGCACAATGTTTACTTCCGTACCGCAGGAGACCTTCAGCAAGGAAATTGTCGTCTGCATTTCTCCCGGAAAATTAGGGTCGTCGAATTTGTCCGTATGCCGAATGCGTTCGTCAGGTATCAGCTCGAGATACTCGCCGCCGAAGGAATGGCTATTTTTCGTGGTGAAGTTGGTAAACGACATTTTATAGGTGCCGCCGACTTTGGCATCGATATGATGGACCTTGCCGGTGAAGCCATTGGGCGGAAGCCATTTAGCCATCGCGTCGGCATCAAGAAACGCCCGGTAGATTTTCTCCGGGGTGGTCCGCAGCACGCGATGAAGCCGGATTGTGTTCGTAGCCATGATTTCTTTCCCTTCGATGTGATGACTGACCTATACTAATTTTCACCGGAACAGAGTTGCCGAGCCCCTTTGGAAATGGACAGACGTCGTTGCTTCAGCACGTCAATCCCAAACAGTGTCGCTGGCGTCCCTTCCATGCCGTGAAGCGTAAAACCGGTATCATCATTAAGACCGAAAACCTTAGCCGATAAATTATTGCACCGTTGTGACAAATCTGGGGTTTCAGCCGCCTCATTTTTTCCAGACTACGATGGAGTGGGCAAAGCGGTTCTAGAATTGATGTTGGCAGGTGACTACAAGAATACGGACTGGTGCTGCGTAGGGACAGCTTCCGATCCAAAGCGTTCTATGAGATTTATCCAAAGCGGACGTGCGAGCCGCGGCTGGTGCTGTTGAGCGATTCCTTGCTCAACTGAAGCAACTCCATCGAATCGCCACCCGCTACGGCAAACTCGTCTCGCGCTTCGAGCCGTTTGTGGTGATCGCTGCTTCGGCGCTGTGGCTGAAGTGAATGTCAACACGCCTTAGCAGACGGTCGAATGACTCGGGCTATCTTAGTCTAAGTCGAGCGAGTGATTGTATATAGCTATCGATTCGATGGTGATAATTAATTTCATATATCATTGAATTGAAATTACTATAGATACGCCATTTGATAATCAGGAGATGCCCCATGAAAAATGCTTCATTTCCCGGGCGCTATATCGGGCTGCCAGCTCTATGTCTAGCGACCATCGCGGTGGCGGTCATTGCCCTTGGCAGCGGCCCAAGCATTGCAGCAGCTCCCACTCGGGATAAGGGCGCAGCAATAGGTGATAATCAAAGTTCACAAACTGTTGGCCCGAACGACCTGGTTAAAGAGATGTTGTAGTCACCTAACCTACCCACGACAAAGGAGATCCCCATGTCAACTGAAGCCAAATGTCCTTTCCACCACGCCGGTGGCGGCACAACGAACAAAGACTGGTGGCCGAATCAGCTACGCATTGATTTGCTGAACCAGCATTCCAACAAGTCCAATCCGTTGGGCGAGAAGTTTAACTACGCTGAAGAGTTCAAGAAACTTGACTACAAGGCGCTCAAGGCAGACCTGATCAAACTCATGACCGACAGCCAGGACTGGTGGCCGGCCGATTTTGGTCACTATGGCCCGCAGTTCATCCGCATGGCCTGGCATTCGGCCGGCACCTATCGCACCCTCGACGGTCGAGGCGGCGGCGGTCGTGGGCAACAGCGTTTCGCACCGCTCAATTCGTGGCCCGACAACGTCAATATCGATAAATCGCGCCGCCTGTTGTGGCCGATCAAGCAAAAATATGGCCAGAAAATCTCCTGGGCCGACCTTTTCATCCTGGCCGGCAATGTGGCGCTGGAATCCATGGGCTTCCGCACCTTCGGTTTCGCCGGCGGCCGTGAAGACGTGTGGGAACCGGACCTGGACGTGAACTGGGGCGCCGAGACCACCTGGCTGGGGACAGACAAACGTTTCCATGATGACCGCGAACTGGACAACAACCTTGCGGCCACCCACATGGGCCTGATCTATGTGAACCCGGAAGGTCCGAACGCCAGCGGCGACTATATGGCTGCAGCCAAGGACATCCGCGCCACCTTCAGCCGCATGGCCATGGACGACGAGGAGATCGTTGCCTTGATCGCCGGCGGCCACACCTTCGGCAAAGCGCACGGCGCCGCGCCCGAATCGCACAAGGGCCCCGAACCGGAAGGCGCGGGCATCGAAGCCCAGGGCCTGGGCTGGAACAGCAACTTTGGCAGCGGCCACGGCAAAGACACCGTGTCCAGCGGCCTGGAAGTGACCTGGACCAAAACCCCGGCATTGTGGAGTAACAACTTCTTCGAAAACCTGTTCAAGTATGACTGGGAGCTCACCCATTCGCCGGCTGGCGCCAAGCAGTGGGTGGCCAAGAATGCCGAGGACATCATTCCCGACGCGCATGTGCAAGGCAAGTTCCACAAGCCCACCATGCTGACCACCGACCTGACGCTGCGCTTCGACCCGGAGTTCGGCAAAATATCCAAGCGCTTCCATGAGGACCCGCAAGCCTTTGCAGACGCTTTTGCGCGCGCCTGGTATAAGCTGACCCACCGTGACATGGGCCCAAAGGCGCGTTACCTCGGCCCCGAAGTGCCGAAGGAAGATTTGATCTGGCAGGACCCGTTGCCGGCTGCGACGCACCAGCCGTCACCGGCCGACATTGCCGATATCAAGGCCAAGATCGCTGCCTCTGGTCTGTCGGTAGCCGAGCTGGTGTCGGTGGCCTGGGCTTCCGCCTCCACCTTCCGTGGCGGTGACAAACGCGGCGGCGCCAATGGCGCACGCCTGGCTCTGGCCCCTCAGAAGGACTGGGAAGTCAACGCGACGGCAGTGAGTGTTTTGCCAAAGCTGGTCGACATTCAGAAGGCTTCGGGCAAGGCCTCGCTGGCTGACGTGATTGTGCTGGCCGGCGGCGTTGGTGTTGAACAGGCGGCCAAGGCGGGTGGGATCTCGATCGAGGTGCCCTTCGCACCGGGCCGCACCGACGCCAGGCAGGAACAGACGGATGTCGAGGCCTTTGCCGTGCTGGAGCCGCTCGCTGACGGTTTCCGCAACTACAACAAGGGCAAGTTCAGTGCTCCGACCGAAGCGTTGCTGGTCGACCGGGCCCAGTTGCTGACGCTGACTGCACCGGAGCTCACCACGCTGGTCGGTGGCCTGCGGGTACTCGGCGCCAACTTTGATGGTAGCAAGCACGGGGTGTTCACCGACAAGGTCGGCGTACTCAGCAACGACTTCTTCGTCAATCTTCTGGACATGGACCTGGAGTGGAAAGCCGCGGACAGCGAGGCCGAATTGTTCGAAGGACGCGACCGCAAGACCGGCGCGGTCAAGTACACAGGCACCCGCAACGATCTGATCTTCGGATCCAACTCGGTGCTGCGGGCTTATGCCGAGGTCTATGCAACTGTGGATGCCAAGGAGAAGTTCGCCAAGGACTTCGTTGCGGCTTGGGTCAAGGTCATGAACGCGGACCGCTTCGATCTCGCGTAATGCCGACTGCGGCCTTGTCTGGTTCAAGGACAGACAGGGCCTGCTGCGCCAGCGTCGCCAGTGCGTGGCGACGCTGGTCTTTCAACAAATATTGCTGCCAACTTGTTTCAGACCTCGACCCGATCGGGGCCGTAACAACAACCCTGTCAAGACGCAGGAAATCGACCTGTACCTGGCGCGCCGGGACGTTGTCTTCCCTGAGATACGCGACCGCGACGCCGCTCAAGTGTGTGACAACGCGCTTAGCCATCCTCGGTTAAAGAGGATAAGTCAAACATCGTTGATATTCCCTGCAAAAACCTGGATTAACCATCAGCCTGCCGCTAGCCGAAAACGCCGGATAAGCGGAACAGATTTACCCACTGGATTTTGGGTGTTTCCTCCCTGCAATCCGGATGGGCTTGATGTGCTTCGGCCTAATCCTATCGCATACTGCGAATGGCTGATTCAGTGCAGCGACTTCGTGGGCTCTAGTGCCCGCTATTGGCCGTGTTGAGCCGGCCGTGACAGGCCGATTTCGACCAGAAGGCGACAGTCGCTCCTGCAGAAAGCGGACGTTGAGGGGGAGGCATTCTTCTTAGCCGGCGCTACAAGGCCGTAGTCGCCGCCTTTATGCTTCGTTAGACGAATCGTGCGGTAAAACATGCTCGTGTTCATCGGGTTGGTTGCGCGCGACGATCGCTCTCGCGGGTGGCCGACAACAAGCAGGCTCTTGTGCTCACGCCGTTGGCGAGCATTTTTCCCAACAATGCCAACCGGTGAATTCAACGAAAAGTAGCCCAGGCGATAGACGCCGAGAACGCACAAAGTACCAACGCAGTTGCACGCTGCAACTTGACTCGGTCCACAAACTTCAAGCGCCCGTTGGCTAACGCTGCGCCGAACATGGTCCAAGCGATGCCGATAGGTATCAACAGGCACGAAAACAGTGCCGTCGCTGTCAAATAGACTTGCATATTGTCAGATGCGACGATGGGGAAAATTGCGGACGAAAAAAGCAGCGCCTTTGGATTGAGAAGGGTTGCCACAAATAAGGCACGGGAACCAATCGACCGTTGTCCCGATGTCGCCTGCACGGATGCCGTTCGCCATACCATCACTGCAATGTAAACCAGGTAAAGACTGCTGGCGGCGCGTACCAAGATCGCTACCCACGGATAACTGCTTTGCAAGGGTGCAAGCACTGCGCCCCAGACCGAGATCGCAATCAGATAGCCGAAAAGCTCGCATGCAATGAGTGGCAGCGCGCCTCTCGCCCCCCGTTCCAGGCCAACTGCCGCCAGTAAGGTATTGGTCGGTCCAGGCGTCAGGAGTATGACCGCAGTACTCATCGCAAAAATAGGAAAGTTGAAATCAGATGTCATCAAAATTTGATAGAGGTTACTTCCCAAAACAGCGTGGAAAGAGACGGTCGGCAATCGTGCGGTTCACCGCTTGATCGCAGTTTGCTGGCTAGGTTGGAAAGCCCACCAGTTTGCCATGGCCAGCGTTGGGCTTGCCAGCCCAACTTCACGTAATCTAGCCTCAGACGCCACGACGCGCTCAACGCTCACGTACCAATTGAAAATAGCGCCAAACTACCCAGGCGGCGGTGACGGCGATGCCGATCCCCACGCTCCATCCGGCTGGCAGCCCCAGCCCGAATACCAGGAACAGTATCAGTGCGAAGCATGCTAGGGCGGTGAAAGTTATCGTGACGAAATCGAAGTACGCGATCTCGAGCGCGTCCTCGGTAATGCTGCGCTTGCTGCTGCCGTGCTTGCTGCGCAAGCCCCTGAACAACACAACATCAATAACGAATTCGAAAATTCCGATAAGTAAATCGGTCAAGACGCTCCACATTTGGACGCTCCGGATTGAGATGGCACCCTACTTTGTCGCTGGTCTCATGGTGCCCGAATAGGGGGATCGGCGGACCATGGCGAAATATTACCATGTTGGAATTCTATGGGTTCGCGCCGATTGAATTGAATCGCCATCAGTTTGGCAGGCACCGCAAGCGACCGCACCTGACCGCTATGAGCCAGTCGCAATAGACCAATTTTGACCCAAATAGGCATATCTAAAGCCACTGGCACAAATCACTGGACGGTTAGGCATATTCGCTTGGAAGATGCTCGCAAACTTTGACCCAGCACGACTTGATATCTTCAGCCACCTCTGAAGATGAAAATACGGGAGCCGTAAAACTTGCCATCTTTAGATGCTGCCTGAGCCATTCGCGAGAGTACCCTTCCCACACGCCTGTGACACTTCTGAGATTGGACTCCAGAATGGGGAATACCTCGTTCCAGAGGATGCTGCATATTTCATTCGCGCTGTACAGTGAATCAATCACCGCTCTGGCAACATACGTATATGTTGCTGTATCGAGCTCTGTGTCCAGGAATAGCTCTGACAACGCTTGCCAGACATTGAGGCGGCGCTCGATTTCTTCTGTGCTCATACGATATGCCTAACTTGAATTAGGGTAAAAAATCTCTGCCTAACATTACTTAATTGAGTGCGAATGTCTTCTTTTGGGCGAACTCTCTACCGTCTGGATTTGGCCATAGCCGGCCATCGCGTTTCGCCCCGAAGCCGTCCTCGCGACTTCTCGAAACCTGACATTCAACGTGACGAATGACGACCAAATGGAGAGAAATCAGTTTGCTGCGCATCCCATTGGCGGAAATGTTAGGCAGTTTTGGCAGAGGATATTTCATCTCTGTCACGACCGAATAATTCTATCGGTCTATTCATCCCATAAGCTTACAACAGCCCCTTTTCCAAACAAATGCACTCAGTTCACTCGAACAACACCAACCACTCCAACCCATTCATCCCAATGCTGCCACTCGCAATCACCCGCGCACCATCATCGTTAGGAAATACCCGCTGCAGCAGAGCGAAATAGGCGGCGTTGCGCACGCCGTTTAAGTGTCCGCCATTGCTGTCGTAGTAAGGGAAGTTCTCCGGGTGTAGCGTCCATGCGGCGGCTTGCCGATAGGCGGCTGCCAATTTGTTGCCTTGTGGCGTTTGCCATACACTGCGTCCTGCAATCTCAAAGATGCGCGCCGCTGCCGTGGTTGGCAGCAAGGTGTAGTGCGTGTAGCTTAGGCCGTTGACTCCCTTGTGCGTTCCCCCGCAATAATTGTTTGTGTCACTGCGGCAGATTTCCAACGGCAGCGATCCGTCTGGCGCCACCTCACTGTCCATCAGCACCAGCCAGCGTGCCCTAGCTTGCTCGAGCAAGGCGGTGTCGCCCGTGTATGCGGCGATGGCTACATTGAGGAAAACACCCCAGTTGGCGTGATTGTTCTTGCGGTCGCTATGCGATAGAGGTAAGGCGATGTCGGTGAGGAGGCGCCGGAATGACTGATCGTTCCAGCTCCCCACATCGCACACCATCGAGGCGGCTAGGATGTACTGTGGCAGGTCGAAATTGATTTCCGATGCACCCTGCTCCGACTTCACCTCTCGCATGGTATCGGCCCATGCGACAATAATGGACTGGGCGTGTTTCGCATAAAGTGGATTCTGCGACACTGCATAGCACAGTGCAGCGCGCCAGGCCATCGTGCCATCGCTCGAGAAGCGCTTGGACATGTCCGTCTCAACAACGCCGCCCGAGGTGTAGTGCGGCGGCGGGGAAAATACGGAGACGGGCGCAGCGCGCGTATCGATTTCCTTGTCGCAGCGCCGGATGAGAGGCGCGATGCGAGCCGGCTGGGCGCGCAAGGACTGAATCTCAGTCTCAGTGAGCCAAAGATTTGCGGTGGCTGTAGATGCGGTAGCGATTGGCGACGTCAACGCGATGGCTGCAGCCACAAAGGCGAGGATACGAGTCATGGGCGTAAGTCCATTCGAATCAAAGTAAGGTTACGATTTGGTGGAAATTGTTCGAACGTAACCGTCAGCGAGTATATCTGGCTAAATAGCTGCTGCACGGAAAAATCGCGAGAACTGGGAAATCGACACGCATTTTGCATCGCACTACCAATATGCACGGCGAAATATAAGTTGCGAAAATGTTGACTGCCCGCTGTCGGCCCAAACCTGACATCGCGACTTCCAGAAACCGGTCATTCAGCGCTCCGCATAACCGGCTGGTCACGGAGCGCGGCGGAATTGCCAGTCCGTGTTGATGCGGTTGTTAGCGGTTCGTTGTTTTATGGGTAAGGTATGGGCATCTCAGAAATTAATTAATAATTTCTCCTTTGTTGTTGGCCAATTTTTTACGCCAATTTTGGAGTTCCTCAGGTGTTTGTCTCACCCAGTCTGTTACTTCGCCAACGATTTCTAAAGGCGCTTCGGAGCGATATGAGCGCGTCGGATTGCCCGGAAATTTTTTGTCTGTAACATTCGGGTCATTTTCAAAACCGCCTGTCGGTTCCACGACATAAACACGTTCACGTCCATCGCCTTTTGCTAATGCAGCAGCCAGTCCCGCCCCATTAACAAGGGCTGTGAAATAAATGTGATTCATTTTGAGTTCAGGTTTGTAATTAGAATTTCCCCCTCCTGTCAGCAAATCGCCAACCTGCAAATCTGCTTTCGTCCCATGATAAAAAGGGCCTTTGTCAGAAGGTTTATCCTTAAACGAAGTTGCTAATTCATAATTCATTTTTGCCTTGTCAGAGTCGTTTAAGTCCTCATAGCATTTGGCGATATTTGAATATAGGGAAGGGAAAGCACTCTTGACAGAGTCGTTATTTATTTTGAATGCAAACTGCAACGCAGTTTCGAGCCATTTCAATTTATCGGAAATATTTTTTTGATGTCGTGCTACATAATGAGCTGAAATAAATTTTTCAAAGTCGTTTGTCGCTTCGCTCCAAGCTTGAAGAAACAGCATAATTGCTCCTTCAGGTTTGCTTTTTTCTTCCAAGTCCATACCTTGAAGGCAGAGTTTAACAACGTTGTTGTTTGGGTTGAATTCCATGATTATTTTGTCTCTTAGCAATCGTAAGATCAATTTAGCTGCTTGCCCTTAGGTCGTTAAAGGCTATCGCAACTACCGCTAACGGAGTTGTAGAAAAAGTACATTCATTAAATTGCATCATGTCATGAACAAAACAGCGTCAATGCCAGAATTGAAGGGCTTTCTCGAACGACTGTTCCTGGCCGTGTCGAGCCGGCCGCAACAGGTCGATTTCGACCCATTCCAGTCAATCGATGTCACCAACCCGGTTGCCCGAAATGCGTCGCCCTGCGGACGTTGTCGAAACCGGCGTGGCTACAGCGAGTAGTGTTCGGCGTCTGCTGTCGCGTAGCGCGCAAAGAGAAAATCTCGAATTGTCGACACGCGCTGATCGGTCCAGCCGAGCACCACGAAGTAGTCCGGCTGCATATCCGGACGCTCGTGCTGTTGGATCAGTATGGCCGGCCGGCCTTCGACGACGCCGGGCCACGCCCTCCAGCCTTGCGTCTGCCCGTATCGCGCAAAGTATTCACCGACGGCCGGCCCCTGTAGCCGCAGGCGATTCACCAAATCGAGCTGCACGTCGGCGGCCAGCATCGTGCGCAGCGTGTCAAAGTCGCGCGCATTGAACAAATCGACATACCTTCGAAGCAACTGCTGTTCCGCATCAGGCAATGTGGTTCGCTCGCCAGTCGCCATCGCATGACTGGCCAACGTACGCAAGCTGCTACGCCCGCGCTGCAAGGTCGATTTCACCGCTGGTACCGTGGCGCCCAAGAGCGCGCCGACTTCTTCTGCCGAGTACTCCAGCACGTCGAAGAGAATGACCACGCTGCGCTGCGATGCGGGTATTTGCATGAAGACCGGAAACGTTGCGGCAGCGGCTTCGCGCCGCGCCTGCTCGTCAACCGGATGAGCGATCAAGTCCACATCGTAGTCACTTTGCGTGTCGACAAGGCGTGCTCGGCGTCGCAGAAAATCCAGCGCCAAGTTGTGCGCAATGCGGAACAGCCAGCCCTCGGGGTTCTCGATGGGCCGGTCGGGTACGCCAGATTCCAGCGCTCGCAACATCGCTTCTTGCACGATATCCTCGCCATCGAGCGCCGAACCCACCATGCGAGCGCAGTAACGATGCAATGTGGGGCGCAGGCGGTCGAGATCGATTGACGACAGCGGTTTCAAGTCGGGTGGTGACGTTCGAGTCATTCGGCCAAACCTCCAATGCGCCGCCCTGCGGCAGCCAGCCGGCTATACGGCTTACGCAACAACGGTCGACGCGACGTCGCAAGTTATGGCTTCCATCTGCGCAATCGCCTTGATGCGCTCAAAGTATGCCGGCATCTCCGGACGCTGACGCATCACGGCAATCCCGTCGGCGCTACGCCATTGACCGTATATGACCACGCGCTGACCGTCACGCGAGACATGGAGAGAGGACGAAACGAAACCAGGGACCTTGGAAATCCAGGCCTCCGTGCCCTCCTTCAATAGAGCAACCAGGCGATCGCGGTCAGCCGGAGCAACGCTGAAGACATTGATCAGTGTGGTGAGTTTGGCATCGGTGTTGATGTTGGGTGTCATGGCATTGGACCTCGGTTGGGAGAACGAAACAAACGGAGTGCCTGCCCCTAAGGCTAGCACAGTGGCGAGCAGTCTTCTCCTGGCTGGCAGCGCGACGATCTGTCGACTTGACATGGATATACTCCGCGAACCCGGACATGGAGAGCTCGTATATGCATAGACGTTTGGCAAAGGCCAAACGAATCGGTCCGAACGAGACATTATCGACATCACTAGGTTTCGCACGACTCCGGTCCGTTGACGAGTGCCCCGGACCGGGCACTCGCGACCGGCTGGAACTGGCTGGAAACGGCCGCATTTGCTGCCTTAAACGGGTGAAAATTCCGACTTGATTCCATCTGCTTCAATGGCCGCAAGAGCGCGCCGTCCGGCATTCGCAGCCTGAGCATGCCAATTTGCAGCGCAAAGTTCTGCAATTGCGCGAAGATGATTCGAGGGACGCCTCTGGATCGCCTCTGCCACAGCTTCGACCAATAGAAAATTTGGCTCGATCGCAATGCGTCCGAGCAGCTCCAAGTCTTGTAAGTTCATTGAATGTAACAGAGCAGGGATCACAGCATCCGCATCATCACCTTCTAACTGATCACTCGCGAAGGCATTGAGAGGTTGTTGATTAGATTCAAGCGGTGAATATGCGGGGTGAAGGTTTTCGAGATGCAAGTTCTTAGATTTTGCATTGCATCCGGCAACGAGAAACTCCGAAAGAGAACTGAATACAACTCGAGTATCGCCGTCATGATCAAGGAATAGTATTGAATCTTCGAGTGGCCCAGACGTAAGTAGACGTGATGATTGCTCGTGTTCCCATCATCTAATACCAAACCGCCCATCCTCCTTACGAGTGGGTGAAAGCCTCGAAACTGTTTGGACAAGCGTGCAACATCCACGTCAGGCAAGAGGTTAAGTCCGATTTTGTCCATTCCAGACAACGCACCGTTTGCAATATCGTCAAAGTATGCAAAGATTTCGGGCGAAATCGGATTTAGTAGTGGCGCCAGGATTGATTTGACGGTCTCCATAAATATCTCTTCTATTTGCGATAACTGTGGCGACGAACTTTCGCTGGCATTCTGAGCGATCGCTCCTGGCCGGTTCCTGCCCCTCTGCAACCGGCGCCCGAGCGGCGAAATTTATTCGACATCAGGCGGTAAAACTTACCCAATGACCGCTGCAGTGACCAGTGAAACAATCGTCCAACCAATCGCCTTATACAGCGCACAGCCATCTTCAGTGGCAACAAGTACGCCTGTTTTTGATTCGCTCGCAATGGAAACATTGCTCAGTGCCCCCATGACAATGCGCCCCAGTCCCTTCCTTTGATGCTCCGGCTCAGTCACTATTTGGTCAAAGATTGCAAAGCCATTGCTTTGAGCTACACGTCCCTTCGCGGCTAATTGTCCGTCTTTGCTCCTGAGTTCAGCATCGGTGACCGCACCACTTGTGTTAATTGATAGCTGGTAGTCATCGCGTGCAATGATGGCGTCGTTGTGCAATGCCGCAGCCATCAAATACTCAGGCGGCTGAACCGTCCAGATATCACGAAGAAAAGGCGTTACCATTTCCGGGTTAGCGCAGACTTTAAGCCATGTCCCAGGAACCGTTAAGCTGCTGGATAGCTCGCGCAAAGCTTGCGTATCAAAATTGGTTACTACATGGCGCTCGAGGTGGTCGGGCGCGCCTAAGTCAATTTTGTATCCATACGTTTGATTTACGGGACGAGGCTTCCCCCTCGTAAGAGTCCATCCTCGCGCCCATGCTTCTGCAGTGGCCATCTGGTTAAACGCGCACTGACTATTTTCCAATGTTGTTCTCCATTTGCAAAAAGACGACCGACCGCATTTGGCCGGTTAGAGCCGAATGGTTCTTTCAGCTCACGGTTCCGCGCTTCAGCAAAATTTCACGCACAACCTTATATTCTTCAAGTCGAGCGAAATCACGGGCCGACGGGTTCTGAATACGAGTTAGGTCCATGTTCTCCGCATTATCTGCCAGTTTAACTTCGCATCCAATTAAGTTGGCAGATGCTCTTTGCGCTGCCTCCACGCGTGATTCGCCATGTCGCTTAGTTAGTGCATCTACGGCCGCGATGACCTGAGGCGGAAAACCTTCAGCAATAAGCTGCTGCAACGACACGCCTGTGTCCTCGACGACGTCGTGAAGCACTGCTGCCATTCGCTCATGCTCCGATGTGACACGTAGCATAACCCGTAGCGGATGCAAGATATAAGGTTGTCCTGCCTTGTCTACCTGTCCTGCGTGAGCCGCTGCTGCAATTGCAATTGCTCGTTCCAATGTTGTCATAATTGGATCCTCAAAAAATGGAATCGGCGGCTTTTGGCCGAGTGCGGTCAAGCAAGCGATTTAGCGAAGCCACGCAAAAAATTTGTTTTGGTCAATCTTATAGTTGATAATTGTAGCCATGAACGATATCCAAAACCGCCCCCCACTTCCTGATCGGCTCTCAGTCGATCCTCGTAGCCCTTACTATAATGCCGCCATATTTGAACATGATGTTGGTATTAAACTTAACGATAAAGAGCGCTTCGAAGTTGAGGAATATTGCATCAGCGAGGGATGGATTAAAATCCCGGCCGGAAAGGCGCTAGATCGGAAGGGCAACCCCTTGATGACTAAAGTAAAAGGCACGGTCGAACCTTTCTATCGGTAGATGCTGTTCTTTGATTAGCATTTCTTAATTTCCTTGATTGTCTGCAAGGCCGTGTGCGCTAACATTTTTTTCGATGGCGATTACATGTCCGCTTTTGGCCGTTTTGAGCCAGTCACGATAGACTCCATTCGACCTCAAGCCGTCGGTCGAGTTTCTCCAAAGCGGACGCTCAACATATTACTTCTACTGTCCCAGTAGTGTTACGGTCGCATGACAAACCTCAGCTAGTACACAGGAACAAAGGAAAGGCATATGACACAAACAGCCATTTCGACAATACATTGAGGGATACTCCGCCATCTACGTTGAAATGCTACAGCAACGGTTGTAACAAACGACGCTAGAAAACCAATGCCTAATAGAGATGGCGACAGGTCTAAAAACAACCAAGAATGAAAGAATCCAAGAGTTGTTGATTCAGGAAACGGATTTGGCATGTGCACCCAAATGGCTGCGAACGGAAACCCGGCAAGTGCTACGAGTAGCAATGCTGTACTGATACGAAAACGAAAAAACGGTGAGGCCATATAAAGCGTCCGACGATTGTAGTTGGTCCCAAAAAGAAATCTCAAGTGAATTAATCCAATGCACTGATTGCTCGCGCACATTCCGTCGATAGCTAAAATTCTTCCAGCTGGGTGGAGCGTATACTTTCACCTTTTTGTGCATTATCCATCAGCATGCATACGATTGACCTCCCTCTCCCTGTGCATATACAGCAGCTGGCCGCATAAAAGCCCCAAAGGGACTTCAAGGAACCAGAGTGTTAAGCGCAGAACGGAGGTCGGTCCTGGCTTAGGTTCCATGAAGATTAAGATGGCACAAAAAATAATGAGTAGTGTCAAGGGCGCCCAGGACCTAGGTTTGGACCACCTTGCTGTTGCGGCACCCGCCACAATCCAGCTTAATAAATAAATCGCTTGAACTATGAGCCACTCGTTGGTATTGGGATCCATCGGGCCTTTTGGTGCCACGTATGGAACTCCGTAGACGGTGGCCCAAATGAATGGTCTTACGACCCACAAGACTAAAATGAGTCCTAACAACACCAAATAATGTACCGTAACACCCGCAACAAGACCGCGCCAAAAACTGCGCTTTCTCTTGGTCGGGGCAAGCAAATTTGGTGAATGATCGTGCTGAATTGGGTATGGATCCATAGTGCCTGATGAAAAATTGGCCAGCGCGTATATTTTTTAGTATCTAACGAGCAGTTTGTAACTTTGGAGCAATAAACTGCGCATGCTGCCACGAAAAAAATGGCAAAGCAATGTTGAATTGATCGGATATGACAATGGCAGGTTTTGGCCGTTTTGAGCCGGCCGCAACAGGTCGATTTCGCCCCAAAAGCGACATTCGATTTTCTTCAAAGCAGACACTCAATGATGACGGTGGCCGCCGTTAGCGCTGGAAAGACTCTAAACCTGCGCTTACCACAACCCTTCTTTGAAATATTTTTCATAAGGCACAAATAATTGTTCGACAGCTCCCATTGATGGGACATAAACATATCCCAATGCAATCAAAATTCCCTTTAAGATAATATGCAACTGCTCCCAATAAAATGCCGCTATGGATGCGCCCAATATCCACAGTATAAAAAAACTCAGCAATCTTAAGCGATAGCGAAGGTATTCTGATTGAGACATTTTCGGAGGTGCTGGCCAGCTACGATTGAATATTTTCACGATTTATCCTAATTTTCTCGCGCCTAGCACCACATCGGCATTGGAAAATACACAGTTTGTAACGCATCGCTGGACGGCAGCTTTTGGCCGTTTGGAGCCAATCGCGGCAGCCTCATTTCGACCCGTTGCGGTCATTAGCGATTACCAATAATAGTCACTCAACTTTGGTTGAGATCATTGACATTTATTCACCGCATTATCAAATGTATCTGCTTGAGGAATAACCCTACCGTTGCTATTTTTGACATTAATATATCGAGTTATGGAACCTTCTGGCTTATTTTCAACTGTTGCCAGAATCACCCTTACAGGTGCAAACAACTGAATTGATATGCTCCCATCTGCTGTAAGCAGTCCGTCAGCAAAAAAACCTGCGCCTTTGTATTTATCAAGAATGCATCCAACAACTTTTCTGGCCGGTTGATTGCTAGTTAATACCTTGCTAGAATATTTATTGCTCATGTATTCGAACCATTTCAATTTATTCGAAACTGCTAAACTATTTTCTTCCTTTGTTTTGCAGAAATCAAAATGATTCGAATATGCTTCTAGCGCCTCCTTTTGCGGCTTCATTTCATCCACAAATAATTTTGCTTCATCTATTTTCAATGCTTGAGCCAGTAAGCCATTTCGATCCGAAAAATCTGAGCTCTCACATTTATTATTAAAATATTCAAAGCTAATCAGTTGTAATGCGATAGTGATTGAGGTTTTTGTTTGATCGTCGTATTTTTTCGAAATGCAGAACCCACTAAAATTTTGCATTCCTTTTGACGTACATTCGGCAGCCAATCTATCAGTTATATTTTTGTAATCATTGAAATTTGTGCTCTGAGGCTCAGCCGAATATGAATGAATTGGAAAAAATAAACATAGAGCTACTATTAGTTCTTTCATGTTTTGAAATTCTCATTGTTGTAAATAATAAGGTCTAGCTTAATTAATTTTCCCTAGCGACGGGGTTCAGAACAAAGATAGCAACACCAATGCAGTGTTCAGTCTTTTCATGCAATCTTTCTTTTCGAGCCAACGCTCTGCTCAACCAGGATGTAAAGGCGAAAAGGCACAATAATACCGTTGATTATATTTCCTTAAAACAATAATTTATTCATGGATTTTTGCAAAAGCGACATAACAAACGATCATTTGTTATGCGCCATTGGATTGATCAGCATTGACCGTATTGAAGCCAACACTTGAGAGCAACTTTTTAGACAATGGTCACGCCTTACGCATTTGACTGACCGCTTTCATGCAAATTCGTGACCGGCGGTTCCTGGCCGGTAGCACGCATTGGACCTTTTGACCAAGAGTACCAAATCATTTTCTATAGGTCCTTATTTGCTGATCTACAAAAAAGTCTGCGCAGTGAATTGACCAGTGGATTAAAGGACGGCCAAACCTTCGGGTTTTTGGGAGTCCAGAATTCTTCGGGCGGAACAGCTATTGGAGAACTCTCGGGCAGATCAATCAATAAATAGAAAAGCGGTCCAGCAAGCGGTACAGCTGACAAAACCAGATAGCCAAATTTGATTACCCAAAATTCATCTTTTCCAAATATCCGTTTCCAGGCAAGTCCGGTAGCGACGAGCGAAATACTGATTAGGAGAAAATAGGTCATGGATTTTTATCTGCCATATGTTGCAAAATTTCAATTTAACACGGCAGTTTGCCAAAAGCGACGGCGCGAACGTGTGCTTTAAAGAGAATTTTCGACCGGCGGTTCCTGGCCGTTTTTAGCCAGTCGCGATACGTGGATTTCGCCCCAAACCAGACACCCGAGTCGCTTGGACGCAGTCGTTCAATTGAGTTAGAAAAAATTCGACGTCAAACAGGTGTGCCGTTTTTGCGAACGAGGAGCTGGTAGTAGTGAAGGACATTGTCTTCACCCCCGTTCAGAATCCGATTTTCAACGCGTGTAACAGGCCAGAACAGCACACCAGACTTGCTTTGCAATCCAACTGCTTTCGCGCCATCACTCGTGACGAGCCCCCAATCGGCGCCGTGATTTCGGCGGTATGTTTCACCGATATATGAACCGATAAACTGCGCCTGCTGTTGGACAGCCTCAGCCGCCAATTGTCCATTGCGGTAGGCCGAATGGGCACTTTCCAGCATCCGCTCCACTATTTCGATGCTGGCGTCCGAGTAATCGAGG
This sequence comes from Collimonas rhizosphaerae, assembly GCF_038896935.1. Taxonomy (NCBI): domain Bacteria; kingdom Pseudomonadati; phylum Pseudomonadota; class Betaproteobacteria; order Burkholderiales; family Oxalobacteraceae; genus Collimonas; species Collimonas rhizosphaerae. Next base: position 29,525 of record NZ_JBANDC010000018.1, on the reverse strand, counting down.
TGTTCCCCGAAATTTTTCTGTCCAAAAGCTACCACCGCTGTCGCACTCTCGGTGGCGATCCGCTCAATATCAGCAATCGCTTTAAATTCCATAGCTACGCTCCTTCGTAATCGGACTAGTGGTCCTCTAAAATAATTATTTGTGCAGCATTACCGATATTTACCGTCGCATAGGTGCTGTGACAACATCGACAGCTTCTAATTGAAGGTTGCTGCTGATAGTCTGGTTCTGGCCGATTGCTGACCGTCTGATAGCGTTGATATCTGACGGCAAGTTGAATTTAGAGAATACGCTGTTGAAAACTATATTTCCCTCGTTCGGTAGGCGATATAACTTTATTTTTGAAGCGTTCTAAACAGGCTCCAAATGACTGGAAATTTCTTCTGCCCTCACTCAACATTAATCCGTGGTTAGCGGCCGAATGTTGATTCGGTTTCGATACACCACCCCAGTCTTGCTCCCAGAAGCAAACTGGGCAAATTTCGTAATCCCCACCTTTGGCAATAGTGAAGTAGTCGCAGCAGTCGCATTGAACTAAGGTGTTCATTTGGCCTTCCCCAGCGTGACGAGCATTTTCGATAGGTTTGATTAATGTTTGTGGTCGCGTATTGCTTTCCTTACAGATTCAACGTCGTTAAGCACAGGTCCACTCCAGGTTCCCACTTTGATTGCGCCGCTGCCAAGGCCTAATTCGGTAAAAACTCTGTATTCGACCTGAGTAATCCCCCCGTCAATTAATTCCCGTGGGTGCATTAAAATATTTGGTTTAAAAAATCCGCGCCGAATCTCTTTTATTGCTTGGCGAAGCTGATGTTCGGCCATAGTGAAGTCTGCAATCAACATTCTAGGCGACGCGAACTTCTGGTCCCGTTGAATCTGGACGATGGCTCCGGAGTCCATATTTTGAATCAGGAAGTGGCTTGTATAAATCTGAACGTAAATTGAATCGCTCGAAAACATAAATGCTCTTATCTAAAACGTATAACGTGGATGTAAACGGCGCCACACCACACAGCAGCGCCAGCTCAATGCGCGCCTTCGGCGTCACGCTTAGCCGCTTTCAAACGACTAAGCAGGTCCTCGACAATAGCGGGGCCTTTCAAAGCCTCTCTCCAACGGACCGGAATACCTTGTTCTCCATAGAGTATGCCGGCGAGGCCGCCCGCGATGCAGGCCGTAGTATCCGTGTCGTTACCAAGAGCGATTGCATTGCGGACGCAGTTTTCATAGTCCGACGTCGCCAAGACACATCGAATTGCCGACCATAGGCTGTCCACCACATATCCCGAGCCTTTCGAGGGCTCAAGGCGACCATCCAATAGGATAGTTAACTCCTGTTTCTCAGTGGGGTGAATCAGATGCTCAAGCGTCTCCTGTGCGTAATCCAATGCTTCGACAGGCGCATTCCCCTCCACCATCTGCCAAGCCATTAACGAATAAAACGCGCAGGCCAATTGAGACCGCGGGTGTCCGTGCGTTGGAATGCTCTGCTTTCTTGCTCGCCCGATGATATCAATTGGCGCCGATGCCGCAATAAAAGCACAAGGCAGCGTGCGCATCAAAGAGCCATTTCCATTATTCCAATCGTCGGTTGGGCTGCAGGTGAGTGGATTACCGTTTTTCGCGTAGTTTTCGAGTGCATGCGTGGTCTGAATGCCGACATCGAAGACATGGTCATCTGGCGTCATAAAGCCAGTGCGGTACCATGTCAGCAGTCCGTTTGTAAACTCTTTGAGGTCGAGCTCAGGATTTTTTACCAATGCATCTAGAAGCACAAGGGCTTGAGCGCCGTCGTCGCTCCAAGTCCCTGCCAGAACAGTCGAGTGTGCCCTTGAAAAATTCGACGGCGGGGACATTTCAATGAGGTGTCGCGCAGGAATCTCGTCAAGAGACGAAAATTCGTAGGGGACACCCAGCGCATCTCCGATTAATAAGCCATACAGGCCGCCGCGGATTCGCTCCCATCTATCAAATGGCATTCGGGTCCTTCATTCCTGTAACAATTTCGGACATGTGAATTTCATATTCTATGTTGATGGTGTCGTTCATTGAGGCTTCTCGGCAAACTTTCCCTTGTCGTTTATCCTGGCACGAAATGATTGGCAAAACAATAGCATTTAGAAGGCACCCGCGAAAGACCGCTACTGACGGTCAACTTATCACCGTCGATAGCGAAGTTTAGAGTTCGATCTCTCAAAGACTATAGCTCCGGCTGATCGCGAGCGACCAAGCTCAAATACTCTGGTAGGCCAAACATACAAAGCGGTTTTACGAACACTCGAATCGTATGAGTCATGCTGCCTAATTGCACGCCGGTGCGACGACGGATCTCCTTGTACCCGACCTTCTCCCAGAAGCGTTCTGCCTTCAAGTTGCCGGTCACGGCACCCAAGCGTAACCAGTGCGCGCCTTCTTCTTTGGTCCACTCCTCAAGCCGGTCGTACAAGAACCCGGCTGCGCCCGTCCCGTGAAGCGAAGTGGCGACGATGAACGTGCCTATGTGCCAAACGTGTGGAGCGATGAGATTTGAAAGCACCGTTGCCATTCCCACGAGGTGCTCTGTTCTGTCCACGAAGCCGATCACGTAGACCTCGTCGAAGGGCATGTCAGGGGGCGGTCGATCTTCGAATTCCTGTTTGGCCTCATCAGGCCGAGGCAACATGCCGTTGACCGCCAGGAAATATTCGGGATTGGCAACGAAGAAATCCTGCAACGCGGGGAGATCGGCCTCGGTTAACTTCCTAGCTTCAAAGTCTGTGGCATTAAATAGGATTTCCGGTACTTGTGTGGTCATATGTTGACGCCTGTCGTTGTATGCATCCTGATCATCGAATAATTAACATTGATATACCGGATCCGCAGGTTGATCGGACGGCTGTTGTTGGCCGTTTTGAGGCAGTCGCGACAGGCTCAATTCGTTCCAAAGCTGTCTTTGCGAAAGTCATCCGGCCCCACGCAGCTAGGCAATATCTGAAATGACGTGCATTCGTCATTCAGTTTTGAACCATCGACCAGCCGCGTCCGCGGTGTCTTGGGGTACTGTGTTGAAAGCGATAGATGCCTTGGGAGCCGATTTGTGGACGCTGTTCAGAAGCCTTTCAAAGAGCAGCAGGCTCTTGGGAGGGATGCGGATTCCGCCGCCGATGACAACGCAATCATAGGTCGCGCTGGCGAGTTGACGCTCGAGCGCCACAGTTGCGGATTCATCCGGCCGCACCAGGCAGAGGTCGGCATGCCACCCACGATCAGCCATCTGCCGCATCCCAACGGCAATGCCGGCATGAATCTTCTCCGCATTGAAACCCGGCGGTAACGCTGGGTCCGAGAAGTCGACAGTTTCCGGCTGCTGGCCGACGAACAACACTTTTTTGACGTCTTTCAATTGACTCATCACATCCTCCCGCTTGAGCTACATGTGGTTGAAACCTCTTTACCGCCGGCGGCTGAATATCGTACTCAATGATACGAATGCAGAAAAATAGAACACAACATGAATCAACGGCCACTATGAAGAAGCGCTCATCCGCCTTTTTCTGGCTGATAGCCGGCGCCTCGAAATAGCTGCTACATTAGTTTAACCAAGTGGGTGTAATATAAGCCATCAACAGGACGAGATGAGGCAGAAATGAGGTCGGCATTTTGGAGCATTATTGCCTTCGCCTTGATTTTCGTTTCGACGGTGGTCTCTTATGCCCAATATCAGTCCGGCGCCCTCCATAACGAAGTGATTTCATCCAATTGGAACAGGCCGGATTGAGGGCGGACCTCGCCTTACAGATTGGTTTTTACTGGCCGTTTTGAGCCGGCCACACCCGTTGAATCCACACCCGATTGCGGCCACAGGCCTTCCTCAAGCGATCACGATAAGTATCGCGCACACGCCATGGAGCCGCCGCCGGTCGTGCCAGGAATATATCAACGCTCTGTCACCGAAACGTGCCGTAATAGCAGCCGTTCCAGTGCGTTAAGCGTGTCGAAGGACTCAAAGAAATCAGCAAAAAAATCTTGGTTGCTCAGCGCTGCCTGGTCTGTTCCCGATGCGGATCGAATTGCATCGAATATTTGTTGAAAAGTGCGTTTGCCGTCGATATGGTGCAGGATTTTTGCGCCATATTTTCCAGGATTCACCATCAGGCTCACTTCTGAGTGTTGGTGATTAAGAACGAACGGCTGCCCTTTGTTGGCGCTGAATACCTGCGCCATCAGCGGACCCGTCAGCGGTTCGTGATAAAAAAACGGAACGTAGTCAGCATCGCCATACGGCGCTTTGCATGCGGCTGACCGTGTCACATAAAATGAATGGGTGATGACGTTGCCGATCAACAGCTCACCGATTTCATATTGCTTTTGCATCGGCAGGCCTTTCAAGGTTCCCAGATTTTTTGGCGGCTTTTTACCTAAAATCATATGTGGAAGATACGCGGATCTTCCTCGCCCAACGTCCGTCAGTTCCAAGTTGAGGCCATGTGCGTCTTGTACCCAGTCGAACAGCTCTCCAACCGTATAGGCCCTGTCTTGGGAATGCAGCAGCAAATCGTAGATGCCGGCGTCGCCCAGCTTATGGTCATGGTGCAGGTCCTCGCCACGCTGAAACCAGTTGGACCCAGGTATGCTACTCAATATCTCCTTCGTATTCCGGATCTTGGCGCCGGCATCGGATTCTTCGCCATTGATCAAACGCATCAGTTCCTGCATTTGGTACACGCCGGTTCGGCCATAAGTGGCATATACCATGAGGCCGATTGCGCCGGTATCCTTGAGTGCGGTACGCAGCGCGTGCAATCCTGCGTCAGGATCCTCAAGATGGTGCAAAACACCGCTACAGTTAATGTAATCGAACGTCCCGATTTGAAGCAGTGGTAGATTCAGCAGGGAATCCTGGATCCACGTTATATTTTTCAACCCCCTTATTTCCGCGCGCTCTCGGGCGATTGCAATGCTTGCCGAGCTCAAGTCCAGATGGACGATCTCGGCGTTGGTGCCTCGCAATTGTTCTGCCAGGTAAATTGTTGCGTCTCCTGTTCCACCGCCTGCCGCCAAGACCCGAAAATGCTCCTGGAACGATTGTTTTCCAGAAAAACAATAATGATTGATCATTGCAAGGCTTTCCAGCCATGTCTGTATCAACTGTTTTTTTTCGTCTTGCGGATTGCACGGTGGGTAAGGCAGCGATTCATACTGATCCCGTACGTTGGGAAGATAGTTGGCTGACATATGAATACCTAGTTAAAGACGAGTGACGGGGAAACGGTTGAATCGATAGCCGACCGCGGCCTTTCAAGCTGGGTGACTTTATCAGAAATATTTGAGTTTTCTCGAAATCTATCTGGGGCTGCCTATTGTTCCGCAAAGAATTAGTCCGCAAGGCCTGGCAAGGTTTTGCAGGCATGCGCTGAATAGGGATTGCGGAATGAAAGCTAGCTTAACGGCTTGTTTGTATTGAGACTTGGCTCGGACTTCAATATGGAGTGCAGTATTGCTGGACACCGGTGTCCACAAACAAATCCGGCTTAAGCATGAACGCAGTTCTCCAATATCTTTCACAGGCTATTGTGTTCACAGGCGTTTTTCAGAATGATGCGCGACCTGCGCTTCCGCATTCAAGCCAACGAGAACCCGGCCGGCCGCCTAAGCCGCCGGCGCCGGCAAGATTACCCGATGGCGTTTTTGCTAGACACTCATGTTGCCCAGCGTACTGGCGCGATAAGCCGCGACAAAGGTATCGAAATCCCCGGTCTGGCTGCGCTCCAGGCTTTCCTGCTCGGACAGGGAGGTGGCCGCCAGCGTTTCGAAATAGCTGCGCTCTTCCGAGCTCGGAGGATGCGCCAGGAAATAAGCCGCGTGCGCCTTGCTCTGGCGCAGCGCAAAGCTGCCGAACGATTCCTGGTTCTCGCGCAAGATCGCCAGCACCTGCGCCGATGGCGTCAGTTCAACCGACTCCAGCTTGAGGTTTTGTTTCGCCAGCGATGCCGCATGGGCGCCGTCGCTGCGCTGGGCGTCGAGCAGGGTTGCCGCCGAACCGATCCGCTGCAGCAATTCCTTGCCCCAGGTTTGCAGGCCGACCGGATTGCCGTCACGCCGCAACTGCAGGCCCGGACGCCGCCCTTCTTTCACCGCGCGCGAAAAATTCTCAGTGTTTTCCAGGCTTTCTTCGTCGCTGGTCACCGGACTGTCGTCGAGCGCGCAGAACAGCAGGAAGGCATCGAGGAAGCGCGAGGTTTCCAGGTTGATGCCCATCGGTTCGAACGGGTCGATGTCCATGCAGCGCACTTCGATGTATTGCACGCCGCGCGCGGACAGCGCCTGGATCGGCCGCTCGCCGGAATTGATCACGCGTTTCGGCCGGATGGTCGAGTAGTACTCGTTTTCGATCTGCAGGATATTGGTGTTGATCTGCACCCACTCGCCGTTGCGGTGGGTGCCGATTTCGGCGTACGGCGGATAAGGCTGGCTGACCGCCCGCGCCAGGCTCTTGATATAGCTGTCGAGGCTGTTGAACTGCGGCGTCAGGCGGGCCTGGGCTTCGCTGGTGTAGCCGAGGTCGCTCATGCGCAAGCTGGTGGCGTAAGGCAGGTACAGGGTATCTTTGTCCAGCTCTTCCAGCCGGTGCTGGCGGCCGTCCAGGAAACATTTGGACAAGGCCGGCGAAGCGCCGAACAGGTACATCAGCAGCCAGCTGTAGCGGCGGAAATTGCGCACCAGCGCGATATAACTTTCCGACTGGAAGTGCATCGCCGTGCCGCTGGCGCCCTCCGCCTGCTGCAAGGTCTGCCACACCCCTTCAGCCAGCGAATAGTTGTAGTGGATGCCGGCGATACATTGCATGCGCTTGCCGTAGCGCAGCGCCAGGCCGCGCCGGTAGACGTGCTTCAAGGTCCCCATGTGCGAAGTGCCATACCAGGCAATCGGGATCTGTTCTTCCGCCGGCAGGTGGGCCGGCATCGATTGGCTCCACAGCAGTTCGTCGCCCAGCTTGGTGTAGACGAAACGGTGGATCGCATCCAGTTCGGTCAGCGCGGTCGCAATATCGTGTTCGGCCGGGGTAATGAACTCCAGCAGCGATTCCGAATAGTCGGTGGTGATCTGCGGATGGGTCAGCGCCGAACCCAGCGCGCGCGGGTGCGGCGTCAAGGCCAGCCGGCCGTCAGGCTCGACGCGCAGGGTTTCCCGTTCGATGCCGCGCAGGCCCTGGCCTAGCAAGCCGCGATGCTGCTCTTGTCCTAGCAGCGCCAGCCGGCGAGTGTAATGATCGGTCAATTCAGCATCCTTTTATTCAAATTTGCCAGCTCTGCCATGCGGCCGCCTGTTGCATTATTCCGGGCATGGTCGATGACATGCAGATGTCGTAGAAGGCGAGAATAGCCGAAAATGAAAGAACGCGTTGGATGTCAGCTGGACAGCAATTTACAATCGTCCGGGAGCCCGGGTAGTACGCCGGGCGAGGCTTAATTTTATTAAATCGGCAATTTACAATGGATTTGCGCAGGCCGATGACAAAGTAAACAGCAAAAATTCGCAAATTTCCACAAGGCAACACGTCACCAGCGCAGTCTTCGGCGCGCGCACCCCTTATAATCCTGCTTTGCTCTCAATCTTCCATTGCCATTACTATGCCTGCTCAACTGATCGACGGAAATCTCCTCTCCCAACAACTCCGCGCCGACGTCGCCAAACGCGCCGCCGCGCTGACCGCGCAGGGCAAGCAGCCCGGCCTGGCGGTGATCCTGGTCGGCGACAGCCAGGCTTCGCAGGTGTATGTGCGCAACAAGGTCAAGGCGTGCGAAGACAACGGCCTGTATTCAGTGCTGGAAAAATATGACGCCGACCTGACCGAAGCGGCCCTGCTGGCGCGCATCGATGCGCTGAACCACGATCCGAAGATCAACGGCATCCTGGTGCAGCTGCCGCTGCCGGCGCATATCAATGCCCACAAGGTGATCGAAGCCATTGCCGCCGAAAAAGACGTCGACGGTTTTCATATCAGCAACGCCGGCCTGCTGATGACCGGCCAGCCGCTGTTCCGCCCCTGCACCCCTTACGGCGTGATGAAAATGCTGGAATCGGTGAATTTCCCGGTGCGCGGCGCCCATGCGGTGATCGTCGGCGCCTCGAACATCGTCGGCAAGCCGCAAGCCATGCTGCTCTTGCAGGCCGGCGCCACCGTCACCATCTGTAATTCCAAGACCCGCGACCTGGGACTGCACACGCGCATGGCCGACATCCTGGTGGTGGCTACCGGCAAGCGCAATATCGTCACCGCCGACATGGTCAAGCCGGGTGCGGCCGTGATCGACGTCGGCATGAACCGCGACGATAACGGCAAATTGTGCGGCGATGTCGACTTTGCCAACGCCAAGGAGGTGGCGGGTTACATTACCCCGGTGCCAGGCGGCGTCGGCCCGATGACCATCACCATGCTGCTGGTCAATACCATCGAAGCCGCAGAAAGAATGTAATTGCAATGACATCTACCGCTACCAAGACCAGCAATCCCCTGCTCGACTTTACCGGCCTGGCCAAATTCGACCAGATCAAGCCGGCCGACATCAGTCCGGCGATCGCGGCGCTGCTGCAGCAGGCGCAGACCGTGGTGACCTTGCTGGAAGCGCCTGCCGACACCGTGACCTGGGACAATTTTGTGGTCCCGCTGGAACACGTGACGGAGAAGCTGAGCCGCGCCTGGGGCATCGTCAGCCATCTGAATGCGGTAGCCGACACGCCGGACCTGCGCGCCGCCTATAACGAAAACCAGCCGAAACTGATCGAGTTCTGGACCGCGCTGGCGCAAAACCTGGCCTTGTTCGACAAGTACAAGGCGATCAAGAACAATCTCGACTTTGCCGAACTGTCGGAAGCGCGCCGCAAGATCGTCAACAATGCGCTGCGCGATTTCAGGCTGGGCGGCGCTGAACTGGCGCCGCCCAAGAAGGCCCGTTTCGCCGAAATCCAGGAAAAACACGCCGCGCTGACCACCCGCTTTTCGGAAAACATCCTCGACGCCACCAACGCCTATGGCTTGTTTGTCGACGACGAAGCCGAACTGGCCGGGTTGCCGGACGATGTACGCCAGGCGGCGCGCGCCGCCGCCGAGCAGGACGGCAAGCCCGGCTACAAGTTCACGCTGCATTTCCCGTCTTATTTCCCGATCCTGCAATACGCGGACAACCGCGCCTTGCGTGAAAAAATCTATCGCGCCAACGCCACCAAGGCCTCCGAGCTGGGCGAAAAGCCGGAATGGGACAACAGCGCCAACATCGTCGAGATCCTGCGCTTGCGCAATGAAGAAGCAAAACTGCTGGGCTTCAAGAACTACGCCGAGCTGTCGCTGGTGCGCAAGATGGCCAAGACCCCGGCCGAAGTGATGCTTTTCCTGGAAGACCTGGGCCAGCGCGCGCGGCCGTTCGCCGAACAAGACCTGGCCGAGCTGCGCACGTTCGCGGCGGAACGGCTGGACCTGGCCGCGCTGGAAGCCTGGGACCTGGCGTATGCCGCGGAAAAACTGCGCGAGCAGCGCTACGCTTTTTCCGAACAGGAAGTGAAGCAGTATTTTCCGGAACCGGTGGTAGTCGCAGGCTTGTTCCAGCTGGTGCAGAAACTGTTTTCAGTCGACATCAGCGCCGACCAGGCAGCGGTGTGGCACCCGGACGTCAAGTTCTTCAAGATCCAGAAAGACGGCAAGCTGATCGGCCAGTTTTATCTCGACCTGTATGCCCGCAACGGCAAGCGCGGCGGCGCCTGGATGGACGATGCGCGCGCTCGGCGCCGCCTCGGCAGCGAAATCCAGACCCCGATCGCCTACCTGACCTGCAATTTCACGGCGCCGGCAGTGGTCGACGGCGCGGCCAGGCCGGCCTTGTTTACGCATGACGAAGTGATCACCCTGTTCCATGAGTTCGGCCACGGCTTGCATCACATGCTGACCCAGGTCGACGAGATCGGCGTCTCCGGCATTTCCGGCGTCGAATGGGATGCGGTCGAACTGCCATCGCAGTTCATGGAGAATTTCTGCTGGGAGTGGGATGTGCTGCAGCACATGACGTCCGAGGCGGAAAGCGGCGCACCGTTGCCGCGTGAACTGTTCGACAAGATGATCGCCGCCAAGAATTTCCAGTCTGGGCTACAGGCTTTGCGCCAGGTCGAGTTTTCGCTGTTCGACATGCGCTTGCACGACGACTATGATCCGTATGGCAGCCAAAGCGTGCAGGACGTGATCAACCAGGTGCGCGGCAAGGTCGCCGTCATCAGCCCGCCGCCTTTCAATCGCTTCCAGCACTCGTTCGGCCACATTTTTGCCGGCGGTTACGCTGCCGGCTATTACAGCTACAAGTGGGCTGAAGTGTTGTCGGCCGATGCCTACAGCGCGTTTGAAGAAGCAGCGTCGCACGGCGGCAATGTGGTCTCGGCGGAAACCGGAAGAAAGTTCCACGCCGAAATCCTGGCCGTCGGCGGCTCGCGCCCGGCGCTGGAATCGTTCAAGGCTTTCCGCGGACGCGAACCGAACATAGACGCCTTGCTGCGCCATAGCGGCATGGCGGCATGAGTAGGCAAAGCGGCGGCAAAGAAGCGTAAAGACAAGCAGGATCGAAGCAACACCACTACCAAACCTTCGCTGTACAACGGCGATTCTTACAATAGGGGAAAAAGGATGAAAGCTGGGACGAAATTCGCTGCAACGGTTTTTCTGCTGACGCTGGCCGCGGGCGCGCAAGCGCAACTGTACAAATCGACCGGCCCTGACGGCAAAGTCACCTACAGCGACATCCCGCCGGCCAAGGGCAATGTGACGCAGCAGAAAACCGGCGCCGGCATCAGCGACGTCAACGACGGCATGCCTTATGAACTGGCGCAGGCGGTCAAGAACAGTCCGGTCACGCTGTACAGCTCGGAGAAATGCATTCCCTGCGACGACGGCCGCAAGATGCTGACCGAACGCGGCATCCCGTTCAGCGAAAAGACCATCAAGAGCAATGAAGATATCGCCGCCTTCCGCAAGGTTACCAGCGAAAGCCAGCTGCCTTTGTTGACGGTCGGCCGCAACAAGGAAAGCGGCTTTTCCCCCAGCGCCTGGGGCACCGCGCTGACAGCCGCCGGCTACCCGGAAACCAGCCGCTTGCCGAAAACCTATCGCAATGCCGCCCCGGTCGCCGCTGCGCCGGCCGCCGCCGCACCCGGCAAGAGCGCCTCGCCTGCTGCCGCCAGCACCGGCAATGGCGACACTCCGCCGGCAGCCGGCAATGCGCCGCCCGGCTTCCGTTTTTAAAACGCTACCGCCCGACAATTTCCATTCATGACGCAAATCGACTTTCACACCAATATTTCGGACAAGTTCCTGTACACCTGCCGACTGGTGCGTAAAGCACGCGCGGCGCAGCGCCAGATCGTCATATTGGGCAGCAATGCCGAGGACCTGGCGACGCTTGACCGCGCGCTCTGGACATTTTCCGAGCACGATTTCCTGCCCCACGTCAGGGCCGGCGATCCGCTGGCGGCGCAAACCCCGGTGATCCTGGCCGCCGACGAAGAGATCGAATGGCCGCATCACCAGATCCTGATCAACCTGTCCGGCAGTACGCCGCAGCATTTCGCCCGCTTCGAAAGAATGTTCGAAATCATCTCGCTGGCCGACGACGACAAGGCCGGCGGACGCGAGCGCTACCGCTTTTACCAGCAACGCGGTTATCCCCTGACCCATTTCGTTGCTGACAATGTATAGATAGACATAGAGGAATCTGTAATGAGCAATCTTGACGCCAATATTCCTTTATTGACCGAGGTCATTGTCCCGCTGCCGACTTTGACCGACATTATAGAAACGCCGCCGCCGACCGCGGCCGGCGCCGCCGCGCAGGCTGCCGAGGATGACGGCAGTTTCGAGCTGCCCAGGGCACGCCAGGAAGAAACCGTTGCGCGCGCCCTGAGCCAGCACGACTGGGAGCGGCTGGAAGCCGAAGTAAGGGAAAAAGTGCTGCAGCAGCTGCAGGACCGGATCGATTTTGTCATCGAGCAACGGGTGCGCGACGGCCTGGCGGATGTGCTGCAAACCGCGGTGGAGGGCATGGCGGCGCAAATCCGGGAGGGTTTGCACCAGACCCTGGACGAGGTGATTTCCCGTGCCGTGAGCCTGGAATTAGTCAAATTAAAAAAAACAAACATTTAACGTAAATTTTTTGTTTTTCAATCACATTTTGCAATACGGTAGATAAAAGTAAAAAAAACAGATCTCATTTTGATCGCCTAAAAAATCTCTGTTTTCTTACAATAGCGCTATTGAAATGGTGGCTCGACAGTAATTAAACGGTGGTTTTTGGAGATGAGATGAAAGTAATCGTATTGGGCGCAGGCGTTATCGGAACCAGTTCTGCATGGTTCCTGAACAAGGAAGGTCACGATGTGACAGTGATCGAACGCCAGCCGGGGGCGGCCCAGGAAACCAGTTTTGCCAACGGCTGCCAGATTTCGGTGTCGCATGCCGAACCTTGGGCCAATCCGCAGGCGCCGCTGAAGGTGCTGAAATGGCTGGGACAGGAAGATGCACCGCTGCTGTACCGCTTCCGCCCGGAATGGCTGCAATGGAAGTGGGCGCTGAATTTCCTGCGCGAATGCACGCCGGCCCGCACCAACGACAATATCCGCCAGATCGTCGCCATCTGCGAATACAGCCGCCAGACCTTGCAAGCCGTGCGCGCCGACACCGGCGTCGATTACGATTGCCTGACGCGCGGCATCCTGCATTTCTATACCGAACAAAAAGAATTCGACATCTCGCTGCCTGCCGCGCAACTGATGCGCGACCTCGGCTGCCCGCGCGAATCGATCAACGCCGATGAAGTGGTCCGGATCGAACCGGCGCTGGCGCGCATCCGCGACAAGATCGTCGGCGGCGATTTCACCGCCACCGATGAATCGGGCGACGTCTACAAATTCACCTCGGGCCTGGCCGCCAAGGCTGCCGAAGCCGGCGTGGATTTCCAGTACAACACCAGCGTCACCCGCCTGATCACCGAAGGCAGCGGCGCCGGCGCCAAGATCACCGGCGTCGAAGTGATCAATGCCGACGGCCGCCACGAAGTGCTGCATGCCGATGCTTTCGTGGTCGCCATGGGCAGCTTCTCGACGCCGCTGCTGAAGCCGCTCGGCATCGAACTGATGATCTATCCGGGCAAGGGTTATTCCGCCACCTACCGCATCACCAACCCGGAAGCGGCGCCTAGCGTTTCGCTGACCGACGACGGCTACAAGCTGGTGGTGTCGCGCCTGGGCGACCGCCTGCGGGTGGCCGGCACCTGCGAACTGAACGGCTACACGCGCGAGCTCAACACCACCCGCTGCGAAGCGATCACGCGCCGCACCCGCGAACTGTTCCCCGACGGCTGCGATTACGACAATCCGGTTTACTGGACCGGTTTGCGGCCGATGACGCCATCCAACGTGCCCTATATCGGCAAGACCAGGATCAGCAACCTGTTCCTCAATACAGGCCACGGAACGCTGGGCTGGACCATGGGTTGCGGTTCCGGCCGCGCCATCGCCGAGATCGTCTCGGGCCGCCGGCCGGAAGTCGACTTCGCGTTCACCGGCATGCCGCGGCAGGCTCCGCAGCCGCTGATCCTGCCGCGCCCTGTGCAAGCATGATGACCGCCGCGCCCGTTGCAGGGAGGCGATAAAAAAGACCGGTGCTGGCGACAGCATCGGTCTTTTTTTTGCCTGGAGCGACATGGCGCGGTTTTTGCGTATGTCTCTGCGGAAGTCGGCAGCGCCGTGTTTTTATTGTCCAGGCGCACTGTTGGAGTGCATCACTTGGCGACGCGCACCTCGACCGTGGCCGGTTTTTCGTCGAAGGCGACGCGGGTCACGAACTTGGCGCGCTTCATCGGAAAACGGGACTGGAAATGACGGACATTGCCGGAACCGGAAATGACCCGGCGCACGAACTGATAATAGGCATCCATATCGATCACATGCACGACCAGGAAATAATCGTAATCGCCGGACACGAAATAGCATTGCATGACTTCGGCTTCCTTGTTCATGCGCAGCTCGAACTCCTGCATGTGCTCGTCTGACTGGTGGTTCAGCGAGATTTCGAGGAAGGCCAGCATGCCGTAGCCGAGCGCGAAAGGATCGACCAGCGAGACGTCGGCGCTGATGATGCCGGCGTCGCGCAAATCGCGCAGGCGGCGCAGGCAGGTGGGCTGGGAAATGTGGGCTTTGTCGGCCAGCATGCGGGTCGGCATTTGATTGTCGCGCTGCAGCAAGTTAAGCAGCTTGCGGTCGACTTTGTCTAGGGTGTAATGTTTGCTCATGCCAGGGGATCAGGGGCTGCTGCAGCTGTGTCAAGAATTCGCAAAAACCGCTATGCGAAGCGTTTTTTATGTTGTAACGTTGCTCTATTCGGACAAGTTCGAATAAATAACAAATAAGCAGCGGACGGTGAAACTGTAACTAGTTTGTTTTATTTTAAATCCTCAGGAGGATATTCATGCAGAACAAGATCAAATTGATTCCGTTGGCAGGTGCAGTTGCCATGGCTTTCGCTTTCGCAGGCTCGGCTTCGGCGCAAGAAACAGTCACCATCGGCCAGGTCAGCCCGCTCACAGGTCCTAACGCGCACATCGGCAAGGACAATGAAAACGGCGCCAAGATGGCAATCGATGAACTGAATGCCAAAGGCACCATGATCGGCGGCAAAAAAGTGACTTTCGTATTGGCTTCAGAGGATGACGCCTCCGATCCGAAACAAGGCACCGCAGCTGCGCAGAAACTGGTGGACGCCAAGGTCAAGGGTGTTATCGGCCACATGAATTCCGGCACCACCATTCCTGCATCGAAGATCTATTTCGACGCCGGCATTCCGCAAATCTCGCCTTCCGCCACCAATCCGAAATACACCCAGCAAGGCTTCAACACGGCATTCCGCGTAGTCGCCAACGATGGCCAGCTGGGCGGCACCCTGGGTCGCTATGCGGTCAATACCCTGAAGGGCAAGAATATTGCCGTGATCGATGACCGTACCGCCTACGGCCAAGGCGTTGCGGAAGAGTTCACCAAGAGCGCGAAGAAGGCCGGCGCTACCATCGTGGCGACCCAGTTCACCAACGATAAAGCGACTGACTTCAACGCCATCCTGACTTCGATCAAGGCCAAGAACCCGGACGTGATCTTCTTCGGCGGCATGGACGCTGTCGGCGGTCCGATGCTGCGCCAGATGGACCAGCTGGGCATCAAGGCCAAGTTCATGGGCGGCGATGGCTTGTGCACCACTGAGCTGGCCAAGCTGGCTGGCGCAGGCTTGAAAGACGACCAGGTAGTTTGCGCTGAAGCCGGCGGTGTGCCGGATGCAGGCAAGGCTGCGCTGGAAGCCTTCAAGGTGGCTTACCAGAAGAAATTCAACCAGGAAGTCGTGATCTACGCACCGTACGAGTACGACGCGCTGATGGCGATGGTGGCGGCAATGCAAAAAGCCGGCTCGTCCGATCCGAAAAAATATCTGCCTGAGCTGGCCAAGATCCACTACAAAGGCGTGACCGGCGATATCGCTTTTGATCCAAAGGGCGACATCAAGGACGGTTCGCTGACCTTGTACACCTACAAGGATGGCAAGCGCACCCTGCTGACCGTGACAAAATAATCGTCGCGCGTCCCTGATAAAAACGCCCCGGCAGCCGGGGCGTTTTTTTTCGCCTGTTGAAAACCCGCACGCCATTCCGCCGCCTGCCCTAATCCCCGCATGGATCGCAAGGGTATTGCTTAAAATGCAGGAAAAGACCTATACGAAGGTTTTGTTATGTTGTAAGGTTTGCATGTTCCGCTCGTTGGGCAGCGGAAATTGCTTTCACTTACCTTGTATAAACCATCAGGAGGAAACACGTGCAGATGAAGAACAAAATGTTGCCGCTGGCTGCAGCAATCGCATTGGCGCTGGTCGCTGCAGGCTCGGCGCACGCTGAAGAACAAATCGTCAAGATCGGCCATGTCGGCCCGGTTACCGGCCCTTCCGCCCACCTCGGCAAAGACATGGAAAACGGCGCCAAGATGGCGATCGAAGAATTGAACGCCAAGGGCATCACCCTGGGCGGCAAGAAAATCAAGTTCGTGCTGCTGGCGGAGGACGATGCATCCGATCCCAAGCAAGGCACCGCGGCGGCGCAAAAACTGGTGGACGCCAAGATTGACGGCGTCATCGGCCACCTGAACTCCGGCACCACGATTCCCGCATCGAAAATCTATTACGATGCCGGCATCCCGCAAATTTCGCCGGCGGCAACCAGCCCGAAGTATACGCAGCAAGGCTTTAACAGCGTGTTCCGCGTGGTCGCCAACGACGGCCAGCTGGGCGGCACCCTGGGACGCTACGCAGCCACCACGCTGAAAGCCAAGAATATCGCCGTGATCGACGACCGCACCGCCTACGGCCAGGGCGTTGCGCAGGAATTCGCCAAGGGCGCAAAAAGCGCGGGCGTCAATATTGTCGCCACCCAGTTCACCAACGACAAGGCAACCGACTTCAACGCCATCCTGACCTCGATCAAGGCCAAGAATCCGGACGTGATCTTCTTCGGCGGCATGGATGCGGTAGCCGGTCCGATGCTGCGCCAGATGAAGGCGCTCGGCATCAAGGCCAAGTTCATGGGCGGCGACGGCATGTGCACTGCCGAGCTGGGCAAGCTGGCCGGCGACGGACTGGCCAACGACCAGGTGGTTTGCGCGGAAGCCGGCGGCGTCGAGGAGTCGGGCAAGAAGGGCCTGGAAGATTTCAAGGCGGCATTCCAGAAAAAATTCAATGCCGAAGTCAAACTGTACGCGCCCTACTCCTACGATTCAGTGATGACCATGGTGGAAGCCATGCAGAAAGCCAACTCCGCCGATCCGAAGAAATACCTGCCGGAACTGGCCAGGATCCATCACAAGGGCGTAACCGGCATGATCGCCTTCGACGCCAAGGGCGACATCAAGGACGGCACGCTGACCCTGTATACCTACAAGGATGGCAAGCGCACTTTGCTGACCGTCACCAAGTAAATAACATTCACCTGCAGTTCATGGAAGCGTCCCGGCCTCAGCGCCGGGACGCTTTTTTTTATTTCAATCGCCATTGCCCTGCGCTTTACGCAGATCGTTCTGTCGAATTGACAAAAAAACATATAAAAGCGCTTTGCGCAGCTTTTGTATTGTTGTAACGTTTAAGACCCAGACCAGACGGAAGCCGAAGTCAGCGGCTCCAAAAATTTTTACCATCAATAACATTGCAAATCATCAGGAGATAATCCAGTGCATACCATCAGAATGATTCCGCTGGCCGCAGCCGCCGCCTTGTCCCTGTCCACCAGCGCATACGCGCAGGAACAGGCGGTCAAGATTGCCCATGTCGGCCCGATCACCGGTCCCATTGCCCATCTCGGCAAGGACAACGAAAACGGCGCCAGGATGGCGATCGAAGAATTGAACAAGCAGGACATCACGCTCGACGGCAAGAAAACCCGGTTCGTACTGATGGCGGAAGACGACGCATCCGATCCCAAGCAGGCGACCGCGGTTGCGCAAAAACTGGTAGACGCCAAAGTTGCCGGCGTCATCGGCCACGTCAATTCCGGCACTTCGATTCCAGCATCGAAGATTTATTACGACGCCGGCATTCCGCAAATCTCGCCGTCGACCACCAGCGCCAAATACACCCAGCAGGGTTTTAACACGACCTTCCGCGTGGTGGCCAACGACAGCCAGCTGGGCGGCGCCCTGGGCCGCTACGCAGCCAACACCCTGCATGCCAAGACAGCCGCCGTGATCGATGACCGTACCGCCTATGGCCAGGGCCTGGCGGAGGAATTCATCAAGGCTGCCAAGGCTGCCGGCATGACTATCGTGGCGACCCAGTACACCAACGACAAGGCGACCGACTTCAACGCCATCCTGACCTCGTTCAAGGCCAAGAAACCCGACGTCGTATTCTTCGGCGGACTCGACGCCGGCGCCGGCCCCATGCTGCGCCAGATGAAGCAGCTGGGGATCCAGGCCAAGTTCATGGGCGGCGACGCCATCTGCACTTCCGACCTGCCCAAGCTGGCCGGCGACGGCATCAGCAACGACCAGGTGATCTGCGCGGAAGCCGGCGGTGTGGAAGAGTCAGGCAGGAAAGCGCTGGACGCCTACAAGACCGCCTACAAGATCAAGTACGGCAAAGACATCGTGATCTATGCGCCGTACACCTACGATGCCCTGATGACCATGGTGGACGCCATGCAAAAAGCCAAGTCTGCCGATCCGAAAAAATACCTGCCGGAACTGGCCAAGATCCACCACCAAGGCGTGACCGGCATGATCTCGTTTGACGCCAAGGGCGACATCAGGGACGGCAGCATCACCTTGTACACTTACCGGGGCGCGCAACGCTCCCAGCTGACGGTAACCAAATAAAGGTCCTGGTCTTCCCCAAAAAAAATGGCGCTCGATCGAGCGCCATTTTTGTTGCCTTGCCAGCGGAATTACTTCTGCGACAAAACCCATTTCACCAGGGTATGCGCTTCAGCCTCGCTGACTTGCGGATTGGCCGGCATCGGGATCGCGCCCCAAGTGCCTGATCCGCCCTTCATCACTTTCAGCACCAGCTTGTCTTCCGCATCTTTTTGACCCGCGTATTTTGCTGCAACGTCCTTGTATGCCGGGCCGACCACTTTGTTTTGCACCGAGTGGCATGCCATACAGTTCTTGCTCTTCGCCAGGTCCAGGCCGGCGTCCGCCAGAGCGGATCCCGAGGCCACTGCGCCCAGCAGTGCACAGATCAACAAACGTTTCATTCTTATCTCCGTCAAAAAAATGTGACACCATTTTACCTGCCCGCGTGCATTGTCTCATATCCCTGAAACACCTACATACATCTGGAATCCGACATATCAGACCGACATCCGTTGACCACAAGCATCTTTCGCCCTATCCTTTCCGCAAAGAAAAGGGAATGCCATGCCACTGATTATCATTATCGTTTCGTTAATAGCGTTAAAATACTTCGAAGTCGGCCCGTTTGCCGGTATCTCCTGGTGGTGGATCGCTGCTTTGATGGCGGTGGCCTTTATCTGGTTCGAGTTCCTGGAGCGGCTGTTGGGCCTGGATAAGCGCAAGGCCCACGAGGAAATCGAAAAGACCAGGAAAGACCGGGTCAAGAAGACTTTCGACCCCCATAAACGGCGCTGAAACGCGCGGGACTGCACAACATAAGCCGGTACCTCCCGGCTTTTTTATTAGCCCCATAGGCTCGGATCCATGAACATAGAGCTGCGGCAATTGCGCTATTTCGTCGCGGTTGCTGAAGAAAGACATTTCGGCCGCGCCGCGCTGCGCCTGCACATGACGCAGCCGCCGCTGTCGCAAGCGATCCAGGCGCTGGAAGCCAACCTTGGCACGCCGCTCTTTGCCCGCACCAAGCGCAGCGTAGCGCTGACGCCGGCCGGGCTGGCCTTGCTGCCGGAAGCGCAGCGCCTGCTGCAGCAGGCCGCTACCCTGCCCGACCTGGTGCGGCGCGCGGCTTCGGGCGAATCCGGCCTGCTCACGCTATCGTTTGTCTCGACCGCCGACTACAGCATCCTGCCGCCGCTGCTGCGCGCTTTTCGCGAAGCTTATCCGCAGGTGCAGATCGACCTGCAGGAAGCCACCAGCGACCTCCAGCTGGCGCAGCTGATGGAGGGCCGGATCGACGCCGGCCTGCTGATCCCGCCGCTGCCGGACAAGGCCAAGCTGGCGCTGGATTACCAGCCGGTGCTGGCGGAACCGCTGATCCTGGCTGCGCCCAGCGGCCTCAAGGCGTTGCGGGCGAAAGGCAGGATTGCGCTGAGCTCTGTGGCCGACATGCCCCTGATCATTTTCCCGCGCCGCATCTCGCCCGGCTTCCACGACACCATCCTCGGCTGCTTCCGCGCCGCCGGCGTCACCCCGCATATCGGCCAGGAAGCGATCCAGATGCAAACCATCGTCGGCCTGGTGTCGGCTGGCATGGGGATCGCGCTTGTGCCACAATCGGTGTCGAACCTGCAACGCCCGGGGGTCGACTATCGTGAATTGCAAGACCAGGCGCCGTTGGTCGAAACCGGCCTGGCCTGGCGCCGCGATAATGTTTCACCGGTACTGCAAGCATTTTTGGAACTGTTACGAAAGAAATAAAGAATATGCTGATTCATCCCCTGCCCGATCCGATCGCCTTTTCCCTCGGTCCGCTCCATGTACGCTGGTACGGCTTGATGTACCTGCTGGCGTTCATCCTGTTTATCTGGATCGGCAGGATCAGGATCAAGCAGCCGCATGTCGCTGCCGCCGGCTGGAAAAAAGAGGACATTGACGACATGCTGTTTTACGGCGTGCTGGGAGTGGTGATCGGCGGCCGCCTAGGGCAGGTGCTGTTTTACGATCCGTCCTTTTATTTCTCGCATCCGGCCGAAATCATCGCGGTCTGGAAGGGCGGCATGTCGTTCCACGGCGGCTTTCTCGGCGTCATGATCGCCATGGCCTGGTGGGGCCGCAAGGCGGGCCGCAAGCTGATGGACATCATGGATTTCATCGCGCCGCTGGTGCCGCTCGGCTACGCCGCAGGCCGCCTCGGCAATTTCATCAACGGCGAACTGCCGGGCCGGGTGGTTTCCGATCCGTCGCTGCCATGGGCCATGATCTGGCCGAATGTCGACAGCCTGCCGCGCCATCCGTCGCCGATCTACCAGATGCTGGTCGACGGCATACTGCTGTTCATCATCCTCTGGATATTCTCGCGCAAGCCGCGGCCGCGCATGGCGGTGGCGGGCATGTTCTCGCTGCTGTACGGCTGCGCCCGTTTCTTCACCGAATATTTCCGCGTGCCGGACTATAACGTGACGTTCGGCGACATCACCATTTCCGCCGGCCAGATGCTGTCGGTGCCGATGATCGTGCTGGGCATCGTGCTGCTGGTGATCGCTTACCGCAATCCGCGCCAGTATGCAGGCCCCGCCGATGCGCCGCCGGCCAAGGCCGCAACGCGCTCTGCTACCTGAACCGGCGTGCGCCTGGCAGCCAGCCAGGCGCATGTTTCCCGCACGCCTTCCCCGCCCTGAACATGACCGCCAATCTTTACGCCCTTTTTGCGTCGCGCTTCCCGGCCGACGACACCGCTTGCTGCATCGAAACCCATGACGGCCAGTACTACAGCTGGGGCGACATCGAACGCGCTTCCGCCCGCATCGCCAACCTGCTCGCCAGCCTGGATTTGCCGAGCGGCGCGCGCATCGCCGCGCAGGTGGAAAAATCGCCCGAGGCGCTGATACTCTACCTGGCGACCCTGCGCGCCGGGTTTGTCTACCTGCCGCTGAACACCGCATACCGTGCTGCCGAAATCGCATATTTCATCGGCGATGCGGAACCGGCGGTGTTTGTCTGCACGCCGCAAAATTTCGGCTGGGTAGCGCAGATTGCATTCAAGGCCGGCACCCGCCACCTGTTCACCCTGGATGAAGGCGGCAACGGCCGCAGGAATTCCGGCTCGCTGCTGGCGCGCGCCATGCACCATCCGGATTCGTTCGACACGGTTGAAAAACAGGCCGACGACCTTGCCGTCATCTTGTATACCTCAGGCACCACCGGCCGCAGCAAGGGCGCCATGCTCTCGCACGGCAATATCGGTTCGAATGCCCAGGTGCTGCAGCAATACTGGCACTGGCAGGCCGGCGACGTGCTGCTGCATGCGTTGCCGCTGTTCCACATCCACGGCTTGCTGGTGGCGGCCAACGGCGCGCTGCTGAACGGCAGCAAAATGATTTTCCTGCCGAAGTTCGAGGCCGCCGAAGTCTGCCGCCAGCTGCCGCACAGCACCGTCTTCATGGGCGTGCCGACCTATTACGTGCGGCTGCTGGCGCATGGCGGCTTCGACCGCCACGCCTGCCGCAATATCCGCCTGTTCGTGTCCGGCTCGGCGCCTTTGCTGGCCGACACCTTTGCCGAATTCGCGGAGCGCACCGGCCACACCATACTGGAGCGCTATGGCATGAGCGAAACCGCCATGCTGACCTCCAACCCGTATGCGCAGAAACGGCGCGGCGGCACCGTCGGCCTGCCGCTGCCGGGCGTCTCGCTGCGCCTGATGAAGAGCGACCGGGCAGGCCACGGCGCGCTGTGCGGCGCAGGTGAAATCGGCGACATCCAGGTCAAGGGGCCGAATGTGT
Source organism: Collimonas rhizosphaerae (assembly GCF_038896935.1). NCBI lineage: Bacteria > Pseudomonadati > Pseudomonadota > Betaproteobacteria > Burkholderiales > Oxalobacteraceae > Collimonas > Collimonas rhizosphaerae. The sequence continues at coordinate 7,353 of NZ_JBANDC010000018.1, read as the reverse complement.
TCCATGGCTACTGGCGCATGCCGGAAAAGACTGCGGAGGAGTTCACCGCCGACGGTTATTTCAAGACCGGCGACGTCGGCAAATTCGATGACGAGGGTTACCTGGCGATCGTCGGCCGCAGCAAGGACCTGATCATTTCAGGCGGCTATAACGTCTATCCGAAGGAAGTTGAAAGCGTGATAGATGAAATCGATGGCGTGCTGGAATCGGCGGTGATCGGCATTCCCCACGCCGATTTCGGCGAGGCGGTGACCGCGGTGATCGTCAAGCGGCCCGAAGCCAGCCTGACGACGGCGGATGTGATCGCCATGATGAAAACCTCGATCGCCAATTTCAAGGTGCCCAAACAGGTGTTCTTCGCAGAAGAACTGCCGCGCAACACCATGGGCAAAGTGCAAAAGAATGTATTGCGCGAGCGTTATGCGCTACCGGCTGCGGGCAGCGTCACGCCTTCATGAGCTTGCCGATGTGGCGCCATTCGGCGGCGCCGACCGGGGTGATGGAAAGGCGGTTGCCGCGGCGCAGGATCTGCATGTCGGCCAATGCTTCCTGCTGCCGCAATTCCGGCAGGGGAATCAGCCGAGTCTTGCGCAAGGCGCGCACATCGACCAGCATCCAGCGCGGATTTTCGCGATCTGCCTTGGGATCGAAATATTTGCTCTTCGGATCAAACTGCGTGTCGTCGGGATAAGGCGTGCTCGCCACCTCGGCCAGGCCGGCGATGCCCGGCACGGCGCAGCCGGAATGGTAAAACAGCACGCCGTCGCCGACCTGCATGGCATCGCGCATGAAATTGCGCGCCTGGTAATTACGCACGCCGTACCAGGCGATGGTTTGTCCGGCCATGGCCAGGACATCGTCGATGCTGGCGTCGTCCGGTTCGGATTTCATTAGCCAATAATTCATTTCGCCCCTAGTCTGGATATCAGAAAAAAAGTTAGAAACAAGCCGGCAATAAAAAAAGCGGCTGCACATGCATGCAACCGCTTCAGAATCAAGTCCCGCCTGTGCCGCTTTGTCGGCATCCTGAACCAAAGCAGTTCAAGTTGGCCGCAGTTAGTTCAATTTCGGGTTCATCGGACTAGCGACGCTCACACCTATCGAACAAAATTCCGCAGCCGTTGCGTATAAATGGTTCAAGGATTTTATGACAATCGCGAACACGGCAGGAGACGTTAGTCTACTCCAAACGCATCCCAAGTCAAACCCCTTTTGCCGAAAGTTTTTCCTGCAACACGACCGGCAACACGGCCTGCAGCATGGCTGGCCGCAGGGTCAGAACAAGTCTTCCTGCGCTGCCAGGGCTTCATCCAGGACCGTATGCATTGCAGTTATATTCTGCTTCACTTCCGACATGGTGAGGTCGGACAACGGACCGGCAGGCGCTTTGCTGCCCAATAATTCGGCAGCGATGCCAAGCGCGGCGATGACGGCGATGCGGTCATTGCCGCGGATTTTTCCGGCGTCGCGGATGGCGCTCATTTTGCCGTCCAGGTAAGCCACGGCTTCCTGCAGCGCCTTTTCCTCGCCTTCCTTGCAAGCCAAGGTATAGGGCTGGCCCATGATGTTAACGCTTAACTGGCTCATGTAAGCTCCTGATCTTGCGACTCTTGCGATAACTCTTGCGGCAACGCAGGAAACTTCTCAAGCAGTGCGGCAACCCGCTGGTGCGCTTCGCCGATGCGTTGCTTCAACTCTTCGTTTTCACTCTGCAAGCCGGTTGCACGCAGGCGCAGCTGGGCGTTTTCCCGGCGCAAGGTGTGCGTCAACTCAGCCAGCTGGCCGATTTTTTCTGATAATTGATGGAATTCTGAAATCATTTTGTCACTATAGTGTTGCTAAGGAAATTACGTCAATAGATTAGACCAATGAATCTCGCGGCCGGCCATCAATTCGTGCTGGGCGCCAATCGCTTGAGCGCATAGGAATACGCCAGCGACTGCAATAATGCCACGGTACTGCCGGCGATCACCTCACCGACCCGCAACAAAGCATACTCCAGCTCCTGGTGCAGCCCTTTGCCGCCGATCGCAGCGGACATCAGGATCACCACGGTCGCAGGCCCCAGGCGCCAGTTGGCCGGATAGTTCTGCAACAGCATGGCTACCAGCACCGATGTTGCCAAAGCAACCAGCAAGGACAGGAATCCCGGGCCGAACAGCACCAGCGCCAGGCAGGCAACCACGCAACCGTTCAACGTATTGATCAAGCGGGCCCGGAAATTCGCCTTGGCCAGGTTGACATCCGGCTCGGTCACGATAATCAGGGAAATCATGGCCCAATACGGCTCTTGCAAGCCCAGGGCGCGCAATCCGTACCAGGTGATCAGCGCGCCGGTCAGGATCTTGACCAGGTAAACCAGGGCATTTTTTCTGGGGCTAATGAATTGGAAGTCCATCCCGGCCTTTAAAATCACGATGCGAGCGCCATTTTAGCCGAGAACACGGCGCATCCCGAGATTTCAGCGCCTGGCGTTCTGACAGCAGGCGCCGCCCAAGGTTCGTCCATTGCGGCGGTGAATTGACGCATTGCCGTTCAATTCAAGCGCCTCGGCTGCCGGCGAACGGGAATTTCTGCTATTTTGTTAACGCCCGCCTGCCATGGATACGCTTACTTGAAACCGATTTTATTCACCTTCCGCCGCTGTCCCTATGCCATCCGCGCCCGTCTTGCGATCAAGATCAGCGGCGTCGAGGTGGAAATGCATGAAGTCAGTTTGAGGAACAAACCGCAAGCGATGCTGGACTGTTCGCCCAAAGGCACGGTCCCGGTCCTGAAATTGGCGGATGGCCCGCCGCTTGAACAAAGCCTGGACATCATGCACTGGGCGCTCGCACAGCATGATCCGGCACAGTGGTTAAGCCCGGACCCCGCAGTGCGGCAGCAGGCGCAAGAACTGATCCAGCAGAATGACGGCCCGTTCAAGGGCTGGCTGGACCGCTACAAATATGCCGCGCGTTTTCCGGAATATCCAGCGGCCCATTACCGGGCCCAGGGCGAAGCCATCCTGGCGCAGCTGGATGCGCGCATTGCACGCCACGGATTCCTGTGCGGTGAAAGGCCGGGCCTGGCCGACATGGCCATCTTTCCGTTCATACGGCAATTCGCACACGTTGACGAAGCATGGTTTTATGCCAGCAAGTACAAGAGCCTGGCAGCTTGGCTGGACCAGCTGCTGGCGTCATCGTTATTCGATTCGGTGATGCAAAAATGATGCGAACCCGCCACCTTGGCGCAATCCGGGCAGCTTCGGTTCTTGCGGAACAAATGGCACAGGAGAAAAGATGCAACACCAGAGACCTTTCATTCGCGGCGCCAAAAGAATGGCGCTTTCCATCGCACTGCTTACCATGACCAGCATGCCGCTAAAAGCCGAAACCCCGTCCCCTGCCCTGTTCGCCTATGTCGGGACGTATAACCCCAACGGCGAAGGCGTATACCTGTTCAAGGTGGACAGCCAGTCTGGCGCGCTGAGCCGGGTGAAAGTCGTCAGCACGCTGCCCAACGCAGCCCAGCTCAATCTCGATGCGGCCGGCAAGACCCTGTATGTGGCAAGCGAGGTGGCCAGCTATAACGGCAGCCAGCACGGCGTGCTGGCGGCATATGCGGTGAACCGGGCCGACGGTTCGCTGACGCTGTTGAACCAGCAGGATGCGCAAGGCAAGAATCCGGTCTATGTGTCGCTGACGCCAAGGCAGGACTACCTGCTGGCCGCCAACTACGGCAGCGGCTCGGTGGCTTCGTTCCCTGTAGCGAAAGACGGCAGCCTGCTGCCGGCAGTGTCGGTCCAGCAAAGCGCCGGCCCGGCGGGAGCGGCGCGGCCGGAAGCCGCGGCCGTCGGCAGCTTTGCCGCCAGCGACCACAATGGCCCGCACGCGCACATGATCGCCAGCGACCCCAGCGGCAAGTTTGTCTTTTCAACCGACCTTGGACTGGACCGTATCTACCAATGGCGCCTTGACCAGGACAGCGGCAGCCTGACGCCCAACACGCCGGCCTTCATCGACGCATCATCGGCGGGCGCCGGCCCGCGCCATTTCGTGTTCCACCCCAATGGCAAATATGTCTACCTGATCAACGAGGAAGCCTCGACCCTGACGCTCTACCATTTCGACCAGGCCAGCGGGACGCTGCAGGAACGGCAAACCATCTCCAGCCTGCCGCAAAACTACCAGGGCACCAGTTTTGCCTCCGGGCTGACCCTGAGCCATGACGGCCGCTTCCTGTATGTGGCGAACCGCCTGCACAACAGCATCGCCCAGTTCGCCGTCGGCGCCCAGGGCAAGCTCAGCTGGGTAGGCGAAACCTGGACCCGCGGCGATTATCCGCGCGGCATCGTGATCGAACCACAGGGGCGCTATATCTATGCGCTGAACCAGCGCAGCGACAACATCACCCAGTTCGCCATCGACAAGCACAGCGGCAAGCTGGAATTCATCGACAGGTATACCGGGCTGGGCAGTCCTTCGCAGATGGTGTTTGTGCGCTAGCGCGATGCTGCGGGCGACACCGGAAGTTACTGCAAGGTGGCGGCGTGCAGGCGCACCGCCTCCAGCACCATCGGATTGAGCTCCGGCCCGCCTTGCGTATCGATATACGCCAGCAGTTCGCGCCGCATGCGCGGCTCCCAGCTGCGCTTCAGGTGGCTGGCGAAATCCGCCATCGCTTGCTGGCGGTCGGGCATGGTCTCGAAGAATGCGCCGATCTGATTTGCCATCTTCACCAGGTGTTCCAGATTCATACGACTACCCTTTCTGCTGCGATTCTGCGGTTGGCGGCCGGGCCGGCAAGATTCATGGCAACAGCCGCTGCGGATTGGCGTACACCACGTGGCCAGGCTCCCGCACGAAACCCAGCAGGGTGACGTTAGCCTGTTCCGCCAGGCGGATCGCCAGCGCGGTCGGCGCCGACACCGCAACGATAAAACCGCAGCCCATGCTGGCCGCCTTCTGCACCATTTCATAACTGGCGCGGCTGGTAATCAGCACCGCGCCGCTGGAAAAATCCCGGCGCGGATTTTCTTGCGCCAGGGCCCCGATCAATTTGTCGAGGGCGTTGTGACGGCCGACGTCTTCCCGCACCAGCGCGATCTTGCCGTCAGCCTGCAGCCATGCGGCGGCATGGGTAGCCCCGGTCACCTTCTGCAAATGCTGTTGCTGCTGCATCTGCGCCATCGCCGCATAAATGCCGGCCGCTGAAAACCGCGCGGCGGAAACCACCGGCGCCGGCTTGCGCACTGCCTGCTGCAAGGTTTCCGCGCCGCACAAGCCGCAGCCGGTACGGCCGGTCAGGTTGCGCCGTTTTTCCTTGAGCGCGACAAAACGCTCGGTGGCGATCTGCATCTGCACCTGAATGCCGTCGGCCGCTGTGACGATCTCGCAATCGAACAGCTCGCTGCGATCCTGCAAGATGCCCTCAGTCAAGGAGAACCCCAGGGCAAAATCTTCCAGGTCGGCCGGCGACGCCATCATCACGGCGTGCGAAATGCCGTTGTATTCCAGCGCCACCGGCACCTCTTCCGCAACCACGTCGCGGCTCTTGCCGACGGCGCCGTTACGCCACTGCTCGACGTCGACTTCGGTGCTGCTGGCGTATTCGGGTGAAACCATGTTTTTCCTCTGTACCGTTATTTGCTGACCGCCGCCTCGGCCGCCTGCCCCTGCAGCAGCTTCAGCTGCTGCTCAGTGAAACGGCTGAACTGCTTCTGCCATGTGGACGGCTGGCTGACCGGCATCACCTGCACCGCAGTCACTTTGTATTCGGGACAATTGGTGGCCCAGTCGGAATTGTCGGTGGTGATCACATTCGCCCCCGATTCCGGGAAATGGAATGTGGTGTACACCACGCCAGGCTGCACCCGTTCAGTCACCGTAGCGCGCAATACCGTCTGCCCGGCGCGCGACTCGATGCCGACCCAATCGTCATCCGTGATGCCGCGGTCCTCGGCGTCATGCGGATGGATCTCCAGCCGGTCCTCGCTGTGCCATTCTACATTCTCGGTGCGCCGGGTCTGGGCGCCGACATTATATTGCGACAAGATGCGGCCGGTAGTCAGGATCAGCGGGAATTTCAGCGTTACCTTTTCATCGGTGGCGAAGTATTGGGTATTGATGAACTTGCCCTTGCCGCGCACGAATTCCTTGATATGCATGATCGGCGTGCCGTCCGGCGCCGCGTCGTTGCACGGCCATTGCAGGCTGCCGGCCTGCTCCAGCTTGGCGTAGCTGACGCCATGGAAGGTCGGCGTCAGCGCGGCGATTTCATCCATGATTTCCGACGGATGCGCATACGGCATGTCATAACCCATGGCTTTGGCCAAGGCCACCGTGACTTCCCAATCCGACAAGCCGCCCTTGGCCGGCATCACCTTGCGCACGCGCGAGATGCGCCGTTCGGCGTTGGTGAAAGTGCCGTCCTTTTCGAGGAAGGACGAACCGGGCAGGAATACATGCGCATATTTCGCGGTCTCGTTGAGGAACAGGTCCTGCACCACGATGCATTCCATGTTCGACAGCGCCGCCGTCACGTGCTGGGTATTCGGATCGGACTGCACGATATCCTCGCCTTCGCAGTACAGGCCCATGAAGCTGCCGTCGAGCGCGGCATCGAACATGTTCGGGATGCGCAAACCCGGCTCAGGGCTCAGCGTGACGCCCCAGGCTTGCTCGAATTCGCCGCGCACGGTGCTGTCCGATACATGGCGGTAACCGGGCAATTCATGCGGGAAGGAACCCATGTCGCAGGAACCTTGCACATTGTTCTGGCCGCGCAGCGGATTGACGCCGACGCCTTCGCGGCCGACGTTGCCGGTCGCCATCGCCAGGTTGGCGATGCCGATCACCATGGTCGATCCCTGCGCATGTTCGGTGACGCCCAGGCCGTAGTAGATCGCGCCGTTGCCGGCAGTGGCAAACAGGCGCGCGGCGCCGCGCAGCTGGTCGGCAGGCACGCCGGTGATAGCGGCCGTCATTTCGGGAGAATTCTCCGGCCGCAGCACGAATTCCTTCCAGTCGGCATACGATTTCTGGTCGCAGCGCTCGGCAACGAAGTCTTCTTTCTGCATGCCTTCGGACAAGATCACGTGCGCCAACGCGGTAATCAGGGCGACGTTGGTGCCGGGCCGCAGCTTGAGGTGGTAATCGGCTTCAACGTGGGGCGACTTCACCATTTCAGTGGTGCGCGGATCGACCACGATCAGCTTGGCGCCTTGGCGCAGGCGGCGTTTCATCTGAGAGGCAAACACGGGATGCGCAGCGACCGGATTGGCGCCGATGACCATGATCACATCCGACTGCATGACCGAATCGAAAGTCTGGGTGCCGGCCGATTCGCCCAGCGTCTGCTTCAAGCCGT